>JBEEIV010000052.1:0-15050 GCA_041169645.1 Bacteroidota bacterium | reverse complement strand
GTATCTGTTGTGGTTCCAAGTAGGCTCCATGAATTGTTGTTTTTCGACCAAATCTCATACGTCACAACATTACTTCCACCGTATAAACTCCAGGTTAAGCGTGCTTGTTCGGCACACATGTTAATGCTATATTCTGCCAAAATACTGGTGTGTACAAGTGCCTTAGCCGACGTTTGGAATGTGGGTGGATTTGCTGAAGTAAAACATGAATCAAAGGCAGCTACAGAATAGGAATAAGGACCGGAGGAACTTACTAAGTATTGGTAATTCGTTGTGTTTATTCCATAAACGGTGTCTAATTCATATAAAAATCCATTGGCGTCAAAGGTGTAAATCACATAACCATACGTATCATCTTGCGCATTTTGATTCCATTGGATGTTCATTAAATAAGTGCTCGTGTCAAATCCAACGGAGTATATTACAGGCATATCAGGCGTAAACATATCGGTTAAATTATCTCCAGGACGATTTGAATTAAAGTTGCAGGATGTTGTGGAGAGGTTGACGCGGTAACGAATGAATTCATTGCATAAATCAATGGTGTCGATATAGTTGGTTTGACTATACGGAACACTGTCTAAAAAATTAAAGAAATTCGTTGGATACTCTCGGTAGATGTAAAAATATGCATTGTAGCTTGGAAGAGGAATTGTTCTTGGTTTGTTCCAGTTTAGGACAGCCGTACCGTTATTCGGATTATTGAGTGTTAAGAAAATATTGGAAATGGTATCGCTATAGCGAAGTGTTCCTCCATTGCATCCCGATTGAACGACCAGATAAAATGCATGATTTGTATTAATCGCTGGCAAAACAAAGCTGTTTGCATTGATGTCCGTTTCAGTGCCGATTAGACCATTTTGAACCGAGTATATTTGATAGGCAACAAAGGCATTATTGTTGTTTGTTACAGGATCCCAAAATATGGTAAGGTCATTCGTGTTTGCAGTTTGAATACATTTTATTTCAGGTGCAGGAATGATCCCTGGGTTTAAAACATGGATGGTCACAGTTGCGAATGAAACTTGTGGAACTTGGCAGAAATCATCTTGCACGCGAAAAACAAAATTATAGGTCATTTGGTCCATGGCATTTCCCTGTGCATCCATGATGTGATCGCAGGTAGTTTGCCAATTGAAATTCGTACTTATAGTGCTTGACCCAACGAGTGGAAACCCTGTACTAAGCGAAGCACATGGAGCAATAATACAACCCGTTGACGAGGTGAAATTAGCTCCGTACATCGGTCCAGATCCGGTCATCGTTAAGGTTTGTGGGCTTCCGTCTTGCAAGAGATCCACATCACTTGCATTTAAGGTAAACGAAACCAAATCTCCTGCATTAATCGTTGTTTCAAAAGAATTTCCGGGAAAAGGCGCTGAAATGGTTGGTGGATTATTCAATCCAGAGCAGGGAAGTACCATCAATTGCATTTCACGCTCTACCTCAGCTATCAAGATTCCTTGTCGGTATGATTTCACCAGAACTTTGACCACGTAGTTTCCAATATTTACACAGGTGAAAGCTAATTCACCAGAAATGGGATTAAGCGAAGCTGGAACATTCCCTGGATTTAAACTTTGATTTGGCGTAGGATTGGTCGCACTAAATCCAACTTCGTAAGGCACGGGAATGGGATCAATTGGTGGATTGTAACTTGCTCCTTGAATGTTATTGTATGGAATCCCAAATGAAAACACCAACGAATCTAAGTTAGGGTCCATGGCATTTCCGTTAAATACATAAGGAGTTCCTGCACAACTAACAAAATGCGGGTCTTGATAGAAAACAGGTGAATCATCGGGACTGTCTAACGAGTAAATTTTGGCAGCTAGTGTGATTCCATAATTTGCAGGATTCATCAAGTTGGAAACAGCATTACTTCGAGAGAAATTTTCATAAGTGAAAATCCATCCTGCTGGGGGAGGTGTACCGGTTAAAGAAACTGCATTGCTACGGTAAACTACTTTTTCGGTTGCTCCAGCGCCATTTCCACCGTTGCTACCTGAACCACACAAAAGTGGGCCTGGCGAGCCTGTTACCGGAGAACAGCTAGGAGAAATGTCAATCCTGGAAACAAAAGAAACCGTAATCGAAGATAAGCTAGGATGGTTCCAAACCTTTAATTGTTCTGAGACCGGATTTACGTCTGCACCGTTGCAGTCTCTGTAAAAGATTAATTCGAATTGGTAATTCGTTCCGCCTAAGTATTTGTAGCTGATTTCCCCTCCCATGACATGGGAAGCAAACGTATTTTGACAAAGCAAAATGATAGAAAGCAGAAAAATTACTCTAAACATTAGTAAAACAACGGGAAAAGACCCTATTTATTATAACGAAAGTTCAAGCAATAAGTTGCTAACCAATACTAATAATTGACAAACTTTTCCAATCCAAGTGTTTGCGCGCCATTTCTCGGATTTCTTCCGGGCTTATTTCTTGTACTTTTTTGATGTATGCATTATAAAAAGAGATGGGTAAACCATGTAATTCTACTCCGGAAAATAAGTCCAACATGGCGTAGGGTCCATCTGCTGCTTTCAACAATTGGCCAAGCAAATAACTTTTTACCAAGGCTAATTCTTCCATGGGAACTAATTCGTTTTGCAGGCGCTCTATTTCGTTTTTAACCTCTTGAATGGTTGCTTCACGCACTTCTTTTGCCACTTCAGTAGCAATCATAAAATAGCCAAAATGGGTGTTTTCCATTAAGTAGGAACCAATTCCGTACGTGTAGCCTTTATCTTCACGAATATTACTCATCAAGCGACTTCCAAAATAATCGCCAAGTATGGTATTAAGAACGGAAAAAGATATGAAGTCCGAATGTGTTTTGTTAAACATGATTTTACCAATGCGAATCGCCGTTTGTAAGGCATCTTTTTTTTCCTCGTGAAAGGTCTGTGCCTTCAGAGAAAATTCGGCATCTACCGGTTTACCTCTTTCGGTGGCAAATTGTGCACATGCATCCTTTATTTGGTTCATTTCATCCAGTGTAAGATCCCCAACCAAGAATACTTTTGCCAAACCATTTAAGTAGTTTTCCTTGTGAAAGGAGATGAGGTCCGATCGTCGAATCGATGCGTAATCACTCTGAGCGATCACTTGAGCATACGGGGTAGCTTCAAAGAGTAGTTGTTGGATTTTGCGTTGGGCGAGAACATTTACTTTTTGGAGTTGAACTTTTAGTTTTTCCTTTCGTTCATTGCAAATTTCTGCCACTTCATTTTCAGGAAAAATGGCGTTTTTCAAGGCGTCCTCGAAAATACCGAATGCTTTTGGTAAATACTGATTCAAGGCATAGATCGTTACAACAGCTTGTTCTTGCGATACACTAACATCGTAATACGCTCCAACGGCATCTAGCGCATGCTGAATCTGTACAGCGGATTTATTTTTTGTCCCAGAAATCAATAGTCCAGCAGTCAATGAAGCAAGGATCGGAGTTTTAATGGTTGTTCCCGCGTGAAAATGCAATTCAATTTTGGAAGTTTCGTTTGCAATGTCTTTTTTCCAGTAAAGAGGAATGCCTTTTTTGATTTCTTCCACTTGAGGAACAGCAAATTCGATTGATTCGATAGGAGTGATTGGAGGAGCGACTTGGCGATTAAGCATTTTTTTTCTTTTTAACTTTCAATAAAACGGCATTTTTCTTTGCGAACAACTGCTTTGAAAATTTTAGCAGATCTTCCGCTTGAATGGACTGATAAATTTCTTGTTCTTCATTGATGCCATTGGCATCACCAAGTAATTCAAAGAAGGATAAATTCATGGCTCGGTTTAATAATCCTTGGTCCTGAAATGCGCGTGCCGTTCGTAATTTTATTTTGATTTGTTCGAGTTCTTTTTTAGTAATTAAGTTTGTTTGATAATGCGCAATAATTTTCCAAATTTCTTTATCTAAATCATCAAACGTCTTCCCTTCATTTAACTTCCCTGTGATGATAAATAATCCCTCATCCATAGACCCTGTGATGTAGGCGTTGATTTCAGAAACGAGTTTTTGTTTTTTAATCAAATCCACGTACATTTTCGACACTTTTTCACGCCCCATGATATCGCTCAGCAAATCGGCAAAATAATATCCGGGATGTTTTCTTTCCGGCATTTTGAAGGCATAATAAAAGGCATCTGCAGGAACGTTTCTGCTGATTGTTTTGGATTTAAATCGTGTTTGAGTAGGTTCCAAAGGAAGAATTCTAGCTGATTTTTTTCCTTTTGGAATGGAGCCAAAGTAACGGTTCACCTTTTCCTTAATCGTTTCCAATTCAAAATTCCCTATGATGCAAAGGATGCAATTTGACGGATGATAGTGCTTTTTAAAAAACGCTTTTACATCGCTCATTTTAGCATCCTCAATGTGCTTGATTTCTTTACCAATTGTTGCCCATTTGTATGGATGCTTTGAATAAGCTAGTGGACGTAATTCCAACCAAACGTCACCATAGGGTTGATTCAAGTAGCGCTGTTTGAATTCTTCAATCACTACGTTACGTTGGACCTCTAGGCTTTTTTCAGTAAATGCTAATGATAGCATGCGATCACTTTCCAACCAGAGTGCCGTGTCGATGTTGTGCGCTGGAAGAACATCGTAATAATTTGTGATGTCATTACTTGTAAAAGCATTGCTTTCTCCACCTGCCGCTTGTAAGGGTCCATCGAAATCTGGAATATTGACCGATCCACCAAACATCAAGTGTTCAAATAGATGAGCAAATCCTGTCTTTTCTTCGTTTTCATCCCGTGCTCCGACATCGTACAATAAGTTGACAACTGCCATTGGCGTTGAAGGTTCTTTATGGAAAATGACGGTTAAGCCATTGGATAGTTTAAATCGTTCAAAATGAATCATAGGTAATGCTTTTGTTCCGTAATGGCTAACTGGAATTCTGTGATGATTTCATGTACTATTTCTGCTGCAGGTATGATGGAATCGATTAGTCCTGCGATCTGACCAATTTCTAATTCGCCGTTTTCCAAATCACCCATGAACATGCCTTTTTTTGCGCGACCACGTCCGAGTACTTCCTGTAATTTAGTTTTATCGGCGCCTGTTTCATACGCAGTCATGAGTTCATCGAAAAATGGATTTTTCAATAAACGAACAGGGGTGAGTTCTTTCAATGTTAACATGGTATCACCTTCAACGCTTTTCGTAATGTATTGTTTAAAGTTTTCGTGGGCACTGCTTTCAATTGAGGTAACAAAGCGGCTTCCGATTTGAACAGCATCTGCACCCAAATTCATTGCAGCTAACATTCCTCGACCTGTTCCAATTCCTCCTGCTGCAATTAAGGGAATGGAAATAGCAGCCTTCACCATAGGAATGAGGCAAAAAGTTGTTGTTTCGTCTCGTCCGTTGTGCCCGCCCGCTTCAAATCCTTCGGCCACGACCGCATCAACACCGGCTTCTTGTGCTTTAAGGGCAAATTTCACACTGGAAACTACATGAACGACTTTTATTCCATGTGCTTGCAAGTGTTTTGTCCATGTTTTTGGATTTCCTGCGGAAGTAAAAACAATCGGAACTTTGTTTTGAATAATTGTTTCAATGTGCTTATCTATGTCCGGATATAACATCGGTAAATTCACTGCAAACGGCTTTGAGGTTGCAGCTTGACACTTTTGAATGTGTTCTTCAAGAATTTCTGGATACATGGACCCAGACCCGATGATTCCTAATCCTCCAGCATTGGAAACAGCTGAAGCAAGTTCCCAGCCTGAACACCAGATCATTCCAGCTTGAATGAGTGGGTATTCTATGTTAAAAAGTTGACAAATTCGGTTGTTTGAGCTTGACATAAACTAAGTTTGAAAGACGAATTTAATGATTTCCGAAAGGATTCGGTTCACCTAATTTCAATCTGACATGAAATGCTTAAATTAGCCTGAAAATAGTACCCTTGAAATTCGCATCCTTTTTTGTGCTTTTACATTGCCTGCTCGGTTTCACGTTGCGTGCGCAAACTTCCATGGACGAAGGAGCTCATAATGCGATTCATTTCATTGAAAACAAAGGACAATGGCCTTCCATTGTGAAATTTCAGTCGTCCATATCAGGTGGGAGAGTCTGGATGGGTGATAGCTCCATGCTCTTTCAATTACAAGATTTGTCTGACCTGCATCGCGCTCACATGAACTTGGAGGAAGTTGAAAACCCAAGCCTAAAAAATGCACTGATTCAAGTCAAGTTTTACGGCACAAAATCGGATAAAGTTTTTGCTACTTCCAGTCCAACTGAACATTACTACAATTATTTTCTTGGAAACGATTCGAGTAAATGGGCGAGTAATGTCCATGCATACGAAAAGGTGGAATACCAGCATTTCTATTCGGACATCCATTTGCTATGGGAAAGTGAAAAAAATGCGCTGAAATACTCGTTTTTTATTGAGCCGAATGGAAATCCAAAAGACATTCAATGGAGCTATTCTGGTGCGTATAAATCCATTCAATTGCGAAACGGACTCTTAGTCCTTAAGACGGAAATCGGTGAGGTGATTGAACAACGCCCATTTGCCTACCAAGAAATCAATGGAAAGCGCAAAGAAATTCCATGTAAATACAGTGAAAAAAATGGTGTTTTTTCATATGTGCTTGGTAAATACGATGAAACTATTCCCGTAATTATTGATCCGGTTTTGGTATTTGCGACTTACAACGGTTCTATTTCGGATAATTTTGGCATGACCGCCACCTACGGAAACGATGGTTCTGCTTACTCTGCTGGTATGGTCTATGGAAATAACTTCCCAATCCCAAATGCGAATTCATTTGATATCTCTCCAAACTTTACCTCGATCGCGGGCTCATACGGCATCACGGATGTCTTTGTGACGAAGTACAATGCAAATGGAACCAATATGCTTTGGTCGGCATTTTTGGGTGGTGGCGACCCGACTCAAGGGACAGAAACAGCGCACAGTTTGATTTGTGATTCGTTGAACAATATTTACGTTTTTGGAGCGACCTCGAGTACAAATTTCCCAACAACAGTAGGTGCTTTTCAATCCAGTCATGGTGGTGGATCTATTGGAGCAAATTTCTTGTTCAATGGAGTTTATTTCACTAACCAAGGGACAGATATTTATATATCAAAGATTTCATCAAACGGACAGAACTTACTTGCATCCACGTACGTTGGAGGTTCAGATAATGACGGCGTAAATTACCGTTCAACGGCACTTCCTTATAATTCCGTTGCGGCATATGATTCCTTAACAACCAATTATGGAGATCAATTTAGAGGAGAAATCATGTTGGATTCCCTGAATAATGTATATGTTGCAAGTTGCACGCGATCGAGTAATTTTCCCACATTGAACGCTTTTCAAGCGGTGAAATCCGTTGGACAGGATGGTGTTATTTTCAAATTAAATTCCACGTTCTCTAGTTTGCAATTCTCATCCTTTTATGGTGGAAATAATTCAGATGCTTGTTATTCCGTTAAATTAGATACCCTTGGCGCCATTGTTTTTGCTGGCGGGACATGTTCAAATAATTTGTCTGGTACAAGCGGGGCTTATCAATCAAATTTTCAAGGTGGAAAAACGGATGGTTTCGTAGTTAAACTGAATCCAACTGGAACGGTTATCCAGAAGGCTTCATATGTTGGAGCATCCAATTACGATCAAGTTTTCTTCGTAGAAATCGATCGTTTAAATCAAATCTTTTTGCTGGGACAATCCGTAGGGGGTAATTTCCCGGTTAACAACGCCCCCTATTCGAATCCAGGAAGTAGTCAATTCATTTTGAAGTTGAATCCGATGTTGACAACAAATTTGGCGTCTACAGTAATTGGAAATGGAAGTCCATCGATTAATATTTCACCAGCGGCATTCTTAGTAGATATTTGTGGAAATATGTATGTTTCAGGTTGGGGAGCTAATATTCTTCAATCCGTTCCTATCAGTGGAATGCCCATTTCACCTAACGCTTTTCAGTCGACAACTACGGGTTTTGATTTTTATTTGATGGTCGTACAATACGATTTTTCAGGATTACTATATGGCTCGTATATTGGAGGAAACTTGGCTCAGGAACACGTAGACGGCGGGACATCTCGCTTTGATAAGAATGGTGTTGTATACCAATCCGTATGCGGTGGTTGTGGGGCTCATAGTGATTTTCCAACTTCTCCAGGCGCATGGTCTTCCTCCAATAATTCTTCAAATTGCAATAATTTGGTGTTTAAATTTGATTTTCAATTAATACCCAGTGCATCTTTTACTACGAATAATTTAGCGGGTTGTACTGAGTTAACAGTCAATTTTCAGAATACATCGACCCAATTGGATGCGTATTTATGGGATTTTGGTAATGGTGATACAACTAGTGTGGTATTTAATCCGGTGGTGACCTATACGCAACCAGGATTGTATATGGTCAATTTGTACGTGACGGATAGTATTTGCCTTTTGACAGATACCGCGCAGATTCAGGTAACTGTTTTGGACTCGATCCAACTGAATATACTCGATACGATAAGCCTTTGTAGTTCAAATCCATTTGAGTTAATCGCCTATCACAACGGTACAGGTTCACAATTCATTTGGTCTCAAAATGTGAATTTGAGTAATCCCTTGAACGCAGCAAATGACTCCACCATTGTCGTGAGTTCTCCTGGCTGGTATTACATTCAAGTAGCGAATGCATTTTGTTCAAAAATGGATAGTGTTTTTCTCGCATTCGATGTGCCGTTACAAGCACAGTTTAGCGTCGGTGATTCGCTTGGTTGCGCTCCATTCGTATTGAACCTAAACAACAGTTCTACATTTACAACAGATTTTCTATGGGATTTTGGGAATGGAACGTTTGATTCGATAAATTATGCACCAACGGTCACTTTTACGAATCCAGGTACGTATGAAATTCAATTGACTATTTCGGATAGCATTTGTTTGGGACAAGACAATTTTGGACTGACCGTTCAGGTGTCTGCACCCTTGACAGTAAGTCTTCCGGATATACTTTTCTTATGTCAATCGATTGATACAACTGTGAGTCCAAGTGTTTCGGGAAATGCTAATAGTTTTCTGTGGTCGAATTCAGCGAGTTTCAATGACACCATCAATGCGAACATCCAAAACCCAAATTTATACCTCATAGATCCACAAAATCAAACGTATTATTTTCAGGCAGATAATGGTTATTGTCAGGTTCTTGATAGCATTCACATAACGATATTCAGCGAATCGATTTCCATACAATCTGTTGATTCCATATGTATTACAAGTCCCTTAGAGCTTCAGGCTACTTCGGTTGGATCAGGTTCCTTCAGTTACCTTTGGTCGAGTCCAAATGTGTTGATTAATCCAAACAATCAAGCAAATGTGCAATGTTATTTGCCGGGATCTCAATACGTATATTTAGAGGCTACTTCTCCTCAAGGATGTGTCGTGCTTGATTCACAATTTGTATATGTATCAACCTTTAATCAAGGATCTGTTTTAGCTACCGCTGATCCAAATATTGTCATGCCTGGCGGATCAACCCAATTAACGGGTGTCGTTCCAGCAAATGCTGCATTTGGTTGGAGTCCAACAGTAGGCATGGTTAATCCAACTTCCTTGCAACCACTTGTTTCACCGACCGAAACAACCACGTATACGTTAACTGCTACGGACGGACTTTGTACAAAATCGGATACGGCATTGGTGCGTGTTTATGAGATTGTGTGTGATGAACCCTATGTGTTTGTGCCAAATGCCTTTACGCCTAACGGAGACAACGAGAACGATGTGTTGTATGTCCGAGGAATCTGGATAGAGCAATTTGTCTTCCGCATCTTTGATCGGTGGGGAGAGTTGGTATTTGAAACAACAGATCAATCCATTGGATGGGATGGGACCTACAAAGGGAAAAAATTAGATCCGGATGTTTTTGATTACTATTTAGACGTAGATTGTTTAGGCGGTCTGCATAACATCATCAAGGGAAATGTTACATTAATGAAATAAATAAAATGGGAAAAATCATTCAAGCAAAATCAGAGAAATTTTTAGCGAACTATTTAAATAATCCGAGTCCAACTGGATTTGAATCTGCCGGACAAAAAATGTGGTTGGATTACATCAAACCGTATGTAGACGACTACATCACGGACAACTACGGTTCCGTTGCAGGAATCATCAATCCTGGTCAACCATACAAGGTAGTGATAGAGGCACATGCGGATGAAATTTCTTGGTTCGTGCATTACATTACGAAAGATGGATTCATTTATTTGCGTCGAAACGGTGGTTCAGATCACATGATTGCTCCATCGAAGCGAGTGAATATTCATACCGACAAAGGTGTTGTCAAAGCAGTTTTTGGTTGGCCAGCAATTCATATGCGTCAGCAAAAGGAAGAAACACCTAGCATGAAAAACATCTTTTTAGATTGTGGATGTAACTCGAAAGATGAGGTTGAAGCGTTAGGTGTTCATGTGGGATGTGTAGCAACATTTGAGGATGAATTCATGATTTTAAATAAAAATAAATACGTTGGAAGAGCATTGGATAACCGCATGGGTGGATTCATGATTGCCGAGGTTGCACGTATGTTGAAGGAATCCAAAAAGAAATTGCCATTTTCATTGTATGTTGTGAATTCAGTTCAAGAAGAAATCGGTTTGCGTGGAGCTGAAATGATGGCGCATCGCATCAAGCCCGATTTAGCTTTGATTACGGATGTTTGTCATGATACTGGAACACCCATGGTGGACAAAATAGAAAATGGTGACCAGAAATCCGGTGCTGGTCCAGTTTTAACGTATGGTCCAGCTGTACAGAACAATTTCTTAAAACAAATCATTTCTGCCGCACAGAAGAATAAAATTCCTTTCCAGCGAGCGGCTGTATCGCGATCGACAGGAACAGATACGGATGCATTTGCGTATTCTAACGAAGGAGTAACTAGTGCTTTGATTTCGTTACCGTTGCGTTACATGCATACAACGGTGGAAATGGTGCAAAAAGAAGATGTGGAAAATTGCATTCGCTTGATATACGAAACATTGTTAACTGTTAAAGCAGGACAAGATTTTCGTTATTTGAAATAAAGAGTTGGGGGAGAGGTAAAGCAGTAGTTTTGCTTCTCTAAATTAATTCAACCTTCAAGTCTTCGATGAGGAGAATATCTCCTTTCACAAGTTTTGCTCGTCTTCTGGTTTCAATTTGTCCATTACGATAGACAATGCCGGAATCAACGATGTGTTTCGCATGTCCTCCGGTTTCGGCAATTCCTAATGCTTTGAGTAAACCCATCAGTTCAATGAATTCACCATTTATGCTAAACTGCTCCATTATTTTCCTTTTAATTCCATGGCTTTTAAGGTGTTCATCATCAAGGAAGCAATCGTCATTGGTCCAACTCCACCCGGAACAGGACTGATATAACTACATTTTGGAGCAACTTCATCAAATTTAACGTCTCCAACTAGTCTCCAGCCTCTTTCACGTGTAGCATCATCCACACGAGTTGTTCCAACATCAATAATCACTGCACCTGGTTTTACCATGTCGGCTGTGACAAAGTTTGGTTGTCCGATTGCAGCAATGAGAATATCAGCATTCAAACAAATTTCCTTCAAATTTTCTGTCCTGGAATGCGCTAAAGTTACCGTACAATTTCCAGGATTAGCATTTCTACCCAACATGATGGAGAGTGGTGTTCCCACAATATTGCTGCGTCCAATGATGACACAATTTTTACCCTCTGTTGTGATGTTATTTCGTTCGATGAGCGCCATAATCCCCGCTGGCGTAGCTGGTAAAAATCCCGGCAGGTTCAAGATCATGTTTCCTAAATTGCGCGGGTGAAATCCATCGACATCTTTTTTCGGGTCGATGGCTTGTGTTACTTTCAGTTCATCAATGTGCGCAGGTAAAGGCAATTGAACGATGAATCCATCAATACTCTTGTCTTCATTTAACTGACGTACTTTATCTAATAAGATTTCTTCGGGAACCGTTTCATCATAGCGGATGAGCGTACTTTCAAATCCGATTTGATCGCAAGCACTAACCTTGGAGTTCACATAGGATACGGATCCTCCATCATTTCCGACAAGAACAGCCGCCAAGTGTGGAATTTTTTTTCCATCTATTTTTCGTTGCTGAACTGCCTGTGTGAGTTCTGCTCTGATTTGCGCTGCTGTTGCTTTACCGTCTAGGATTGTCATAAGAAAGTTTTTGCAAAGATAGCAAGAACATGCATCTTCACCTAAATCAAGTTATCTTTGTCAAAAAGAAAATCATGAAGCACATATTACTTGTCTCGTTTATTTGCCTTTTTCAGTTTATTACAACGGCACAAATCCAGAGTTCTGAACTTGGATTGGAAGCCTATGGCGGCGGTTCACAGCTTGGAGGCACCTTTGGTGGTGAGTTGAAATATGCGGCCAAATTGAAAAACAATTTAATTGTGGGGCCATCCTTTCGCGTACAGCGATCATGGTCAAATTACTTAAATGTTCAGTCTCAATTTACCATTTATGGTGGCGGTGCATTTGCTCACATGCGCTACCAAGATAAACTTTTTGCTGGACTTGAATTTCAAATGCTACACAGTCCTTTTAATTACATTACCTTTCAAACGATTCAACAAAAATGGGCTCCAACCTTATTCTTGGGTGGTGGTTTTTATCTAAAGTTGACACCGAAAGTTAACTTGAATTTAGCCTTGTTCTATGACTTAATCAACGCGCAAAATAGTCCGTTTAGAAGTGCCTACAATTTTAAAATCAAAAATGAACAAGGACAAATTGTGAAGATATTACCGATTATTTATCGTGTCACTGTTTTCATTCCGTTAACAAAATAAATCATGAAAGTAGGAATCGTACTTTATCCAACATATGGTGGAAGTGGAGTAGTGGCAACTGAGTTGGGAAAAGCACTTGCGGCGAAAGGACATGAAATCCATTTTATTACTTATTCACAGCCTGTTAGATTGGGTTCATTTCGGGAGAACATCTTCTACCATGAAGTATCCTTAACGGATTATCCACTATTTGATTTTCAACCTTATGAGACGCAACTTGCCAGTAAAATGGTGGATGTGGTGAAACATGAAAAATTGGATATTCTCCATGTTCATTATGCCATTCCTCATGCATCAGCGGCGTTCATGGCACAACAAATTCTTAAAGCACAGGGAATCAATATCCCATTTGTGACAACCCTTCACGGGACAGACATTACCCTAGTTGGTAAGGATCCGTCGTTTGAACCAGTAATTACGTTTTGCATCAATCATTCCGATGCTGTTACTACGGTTTCTGAAAGTTTGAAAAATGATACTTATGCTCATTTCCAAGTGACCAGAGACATTCATGTAATTCCTAATTTCGTAGTGGAAGACGCCGAAGATGAGCATTACACGGTGTACATGCGTCAAAAATATGCCAGTGATGGAGAACGCATTCTATGTCACATCTCTAATTTTCGTCCAGTTAAACGTGTGGATGACGTCTTGCGCGTGTTTGCGAAAGTGAATGCTGAAATACCTTCAAAGTTAATACTCGTTGGGGATGGTCCAGATCGTTATCATTGTGAACGACTTTGTCGAGAATTGAATTTATGCGACCAAGTTATTTTCCTTGGAAAAGTACGTGATACTTCGCATGTACTCGAAATGGCGGATGTATTCTTGTTACCCTCGGAAACGGAGAGTTTTGGATTGGCAGCACTGGAGGCTATGGCCGTTGGTGTTCCTGTAATCTCGTCTAATACAGGAGGAATTCCTGAGGTGAATATTCACGGTTACTCAGGTTACCTATCTGATGTAGGTGACATTGAAGATATGGCCAAAAACACACTTGATTTGCTGAAACCTGAAAATCATCCAGCGTTTAAAAAACAAGCGAAATTGCGTTCAGAAGAATTCAGTTTAGCGAGGATTCTCCCAATGTATGAAGAATTATATCGTAAATTAGTCAAATAAATTAGCTTAACATGTTGAAAATAGGCGTTTTATTATCTGGTTGTGGCGTGTATGATGGCGCAGAAATCCAAGAAGCTGTTTTTACCCTTTTGGAAATCGACCAAATGGGGGCTGAAGCAATCTGCATTGGAATTGATGCTCCGCAGCATCATGTGGTGAATCACCTGAATGGACAAGAACTGAACGAGACTAGAAACATGATGGTGGAGGCGGCACGAATCACACGTGGACAAATGGTTCCGATTCAAGATATCGTTCCGGCGGATTTAGATGCACTTGTTATTCCTGGAGGATTCGGTAGTGCAAAAAACTTCACGTCATGGGCATTTGATGGACCAAAAAGCCAAATACGTTCGGATGTTAAATTGCTCTTAGTCAATATGGTCAATGTTGGTAAGCCGATAGTTGCGCTATGTGTGAGTCCAGTCGTTTTGGCTAAAGCTTTTGAAGGTTCGTCGATTCATCCAAACATGACCATTGGCTCCAAACAGGGAGCATCACCCTATGAAATTGCAGGTTTTGCATCAGGACTTGAACAGACTGGATCGGTGAGCTCGGATTGTCTTTTAGGAGGAGTTCAAGTGGATCATGAACATCAGATCATCACCGCTCCTTGTTACATGATGGAAGCACGTATTTCTGAAATTCACACGAATATTCAAGCGGCTTTTACAGCCTTGAAATCAATGCTCCATGCCGAATGACCAACAACTAAATGATTGGTTTCAAGAGCGGAAGTCGCGACTAACCGAACGTAATGCCGAGCATTTATTTGAGCGCATTTGTGAAGAGGACCGCACTGCTTTAAGTGCAGCTATTACTTTGGTTGAAAGCAAGCGAACTGAAGATCGAGTGGAGGCGAATAAATTGTTGCAATTGTGCCTTGGACTTGGAAAAAAGGCTTGGCGGATTGGTATAACGGGAGTCCCTGGAGTAGGAAAGAGTACCTTCATAGAATCTTTTGGAAATCATATTTTAACAGATAAAAAGAAATTAGCTGTTTTGGCGATTGATCCATCTTCGAATGTATCCGGCGGAAGTATTCTCGGTGATAAAACCCGCATGGAGACGTTGTCAAAAATGGACAATGTCTTCATTCGTCCAACGGCCTCAGACAGTAC
>JBEEIV010000051.1:0-6204 GCA_041169645.1 Bacteroidota bacterium | reverse complement strand
CGTTCCAGAAACATCCTTACCTGTCCAATCGTTTTTATAATCTTCATTTTGATAAACGACATTTCCCCAACGGTTAAATACCGTTAAACTGACACGGTCGTAATCTTCCCAATTCCGAATGATTAAGACATCGTTTTTCTGGTCATTGTTGGTGGTAAGTACATTCGGCACAACCAATGGACACTGGTTGTACACACGTACATCAGGTGAAGTAATGGTTTTCCCGCATTGATCAAATGCCGTAATGGTATAAATATTTAAGTTTGGAAGTAAGATTTCCGGATCAACATTGACAGTGTCATTATTCGGGAAATTTCCAGGCTGCCAGTAGTAGCTATACGGTGGAACTCCTTGATCCACTTTACACCACATTTTTGTCCATTCGCCTTGATCAGCACAAACATTAACTGAATCCAATGCGCTGATGGTCATAGGTAAATAGTCGATGATGGTGAGTGAAATGGATGTCGTATCAAACGTTCCGTCACACGGATTGGGAACGATTACATTAAAAAACACGGTTTCATTTCCTTCCGTAAGTCCATCGTATAGGGCAGCAATTCCGATCGTGTCTGAAAGCACGCCCGCAGGAATGACCAAGGTATCGTTAATTAAGGCATAGTCATCACCGTTCGTTGCTGTCCCACTTAATAAGACCTGGACAATTAGACTCTCTGTTGCGTCGGTTCTTCCAACAATGAATCCGGCAAATCCACAATCTTCAATGAGTTGCGTTGGACCCGTTACATCCACTTCAATGGGTAATTCAACCTGACAAGCAACCACACGGTATCCAAAGGTCCTGATTTTTGTATTGATTAAAACACCATTTCGGTATTCTTTTACAGCAACCCCCGCAACGTAATTACCAATTAAATTAGGTGTAAAAGCCATCATTCCGGTTTGTGGATCGATGGTAATATTGGATCCTGTTCCAAATGGCACCAATTCGGTATACGTTGGATTCCAATTCACCGGGGCATATGGACCAGCAGTTTCTGGATTCGGTACTACATTTGCGATGCTTCCACCAAGTAATGGCGCCATTAATTCATAGACCAGCGAATCCCCATCTGGGTCAAAAGCGGAATGATCAAAATTCAAGGTATTTTGAGAACAAAGTACAAGTGGTGGGTAATTAATGAAGCGTGCACCTTGATTCGGTACATTGATTAAAGATGAGCCAGGAATATAGGTAGTTAAGGTAATTCCATTGTTCGAAGGATCAACGATGTTATCAATGCTTCCTGACCAACAACAGCGCTGGTAAGAAAGGTAATATCCTTCTATGTTAAAAGGAAGGGTAATGGTATCGATGTATATTGCACGTTCCACACAAATGTCATTTGGTGGCGTTACACACGGATCATCGTAGACTATAGGTAAAATGTTTTGGCTGAAAATGGGAACGTCAAAAGACCCGTAAATACTACCATCCATATAGAATACGGTATAATTCAACGGTGCATCAAAACCAGTTGCTGAGTTACAATCGCGGTAAATTTCGATCGTTACTTTGTATTGATTGTTCCCCAGTGAATCATAATAAATTTCACCACCGATAATGTGTGATGCTTTCGATTCAAATGAAAATCCAAGACACAGAATGAATGTAAATAAGGATAATAGGAGAGGACGGTAATGTTTCAACATGTTTTTAGTTCATTGCAACCCTGAAAGGGTTAATTTTTGACAAATTTACGACTATTTTATGGAAGTCATCGTTCCATCTTGCGGATCCGCGACAACGGGCATAAGACGTAGAAAAATCGTATATTAGTTGCACGATGTGGAAACGATTTTTTTTCTTGAGCGTTTTTTGTGCCTTCATTGTATTTTCGATGTCGGCGCAAACCCAAGCTAATACGTTGAAACAGCTCAATCAAAGTATCTTAGCAGCCAAAACAAAGGCGGAGCAATTAAGCGCAAAAATAAACTTGATCGACTATTATTCCCAAGTAAATCCGCGCAAATGGAGAGAAACTAATTTAGCGCTTCAATCCGAGCGCAATAAGTATCCCGGGAAACAAGCACAAAATAGATTGAATCTCATCTATGCGGAGTATTTATTCAAGAATGGCAACACGGATTTATTCAAAGAGATTTATGTTCAAAAATTACAAGGTGCCGTATTTCCATTATGGGAGGATACGTATCGTTATCAAAGGATTCAATTCGAATTCGAATTACTGAAGCGGAACTTTAATCGAGCACGTACGACCGCTGATTCCACCCTTCGGTTGACGCAACGAAAAAGAAACAATGCATTTACATCCATAATTTATCAGGACATCTCCCGATTGTACATGAATAAATCCATGAAGGATTCCGCAAATTGGGCTGCAACGCGCGCCATCTCCTTTGCTAAAAGGTCAAATAAAAGAGAAATCTTGGTTTTAGCTTTGCAAAATGAGGCGAATAATTTCGGGTATTTTCTTGATTTAGAAGGTGCTGTTCAAAAAGAACTACAAGCCATTCGACTTTCGGAAGAATTGCACATCGAATTCCATAAAATTCATTCCTTCATAGAAATTGCTCGGTATTCTATCACAGTAGGAAATTGGACAGAAGGCTTGGGTTATTTAAAACGAGCGCTGCAATTGGCTAGAGACCACCAAGACGACCCTTCCATTGCACTGATTTCATTACTCATGTCGAAAGTGTACTTACATCAAAACCAAATCTCATTATCCATTTTCCATGTGAATAGAGCAAAAGAGTTTTATACAACAGAAAAAGACCTCTATCACTTAGCTCAGTGCGCATATGCGAGTGGTCATATTGCAGCGATGCAAGGAGAAATAGAAAAAGCAATAGATTCTTATAAAACAGCACAAATCTATTTCGAGAAAGAGAAAATGACTTCCGAATTGGCCGAAGTATACCAAGGATTCGGTGAATTGTATCTAAAATCGGGTGATGTAAATAAAGCGAAAGCATACTTGGAATTATCCATTGAAAGCCATGATGAGGTTCAATCCATCAGTCTGATTGATCGCTACAAAATGTTAGCTCAATTGTCTATGTCAAGTGGCGACCTACAAAATGCACTCAAATATCAAAATGCATACATCCTTTTGCTTGAATCGAATTCCATCAAACGAAACGATTCGAAAATAGCAGAGTTAACTTCGAGTAATTTGAGGGAAGAACGAGAACGATTGATTGAATTGCAGCAGCGAAGCATCGAAAAGGAAAAAAAAGAACAAGAAATATTGAAATTGCAAAGTGATCGGCAATTGTATATTGCTGTCATTTTTATATTCGCAGTGATTTTTGGTTTGGTGATTTTAACCTTGCGCATGAAACAAGTGCGATCAAGGCAAGAGCAACGGGAAGCCGAATTATCTCAAACCCTGCTGCGCGCTCAAATGAATCCACATTTTGTTTTCAATGCGATGTCGGTAATACAGAGTTATATTTATGAAAATAATCCAGAGAAATCATCTCAGTTTTTGGTAAATTTCTCTCGCTTAATGCGCTTAATCCTCGAAAATTCCCCAAAAGAATTTATTCCCATAGAGTTGGAAATGGAGATTTTAGACAAGTATTTAAGTACCCAAAAAATGCGTTTTGAAAATCGATTTAGTTACCAATTGAATGTGTCAGAAGATCTACTTGCCAATAAAGCCATCGTTCCACCAATGATAACTCAACCTTTTATCGAAAATGCGATCGAACATGGACAATTGCATACGGTGAAAGATGGACAGATTGAAGTCCAGATGAATGAACGGGATGGGAAGTTAGAAATTACTATCGCGGATAATGGAATTGGGAGGAAAAAATCGGCTCAGACAAAAAAAATCCAGACCCATCGAAGCATGGCAATTGATATTACGAAAGAACGCATTGATATATTGAATAAAAAGTATAAATTTAATGGAAGTTTGACTTTCAATGATTTAGATTCAAAAAAAGGTACCGGAACAAAGGTGACTATTTTGTTGCCATTGAAGTTCGACTCAACTAACTTTTAAATCAGTACCCATGACGAAAAAAGTACTCATTATTGACGATGAAAAACCAACACGTGAGTTCATCCGAAAAATGCTCGAATCGTTTGATTTAAATTTAGAAATCTACACGGATGGAGAAAATGTCCAATCGGGAATTTCTGCCATTCAGCGCATTCAGCCGGATATTGTCCTGTTGGATATACAAATGCCAGATGGAAATGGGTTTGATGTATTAAAAAGCGTTACAAATAAATCATTTGAAGTAATATTCATTACTGCTTTTCAAGAATTTGCTGTACAGGCCATTAAATTCAGTGCGCTGGATTATATTCTGAAGCCTATTGATGCAGATGAATTAAAAAATGCTGTATTGAATGCCATTCAGTTATTGGCTCATAAAAAAGACGATAGCCAGTTTCAGGTCCTTCAAAATAACATTCAACCGCAATTAAAGCGTAAGCTTGTGCTGAAAACCCAAGAAAGTATATTTGTCGTGGAGATTGACGACATTGTGCATTGTGAAGCAGATAAGAACTATACGTTCTTTTATTTAAATGACGGAAAAAAGATTTTGGTCTCGAAAACCTTGAAAGATTATGACACCTTACTTTCCGGACTTCAATTCTTCCGTGTTCATCAATCTCATTTAATTAATTTGAATTGTGTGGAACGTTACGACAAGCAAGAAGGCGGATCGGTTATTTTGAAAGATGGCACATCCATTCCTCTTTCACCAGCGAAAAAAGAACAATTCTTTAAAAGTTTGGATCAGTTGTAAGTTAAGCCAGGGCTTGAGTTAAATCCGCAATAAGGTCATCAGCATCTTCAATTCCAACACTCAATCGAATCAAGGAATCTACGACACCACTTTGCTCGCGAACTTCTTTCGGTATGGATGCATGGGTCATTGTCGCCGGATGTCCTATTAATGATTCCACGCCACCAAGTGATTCGGCTAATGCGAAAATTTCTACTTTTTTCACAATGCTTAAAGCATCTTCTAATTGATTTCCCTTCAATGTAAATGAAATCATACCCCCATAACCGCGCATTTGTTTTTTCGCCACTTCATGGTTGGGATGACTTTCAAATCCCGGCCAGTAGACTTTATCAATTTTAGGGTGTGTAGCTAAAAATCGAGCTACTTTTTCGCCATTTTCACAATGACGTTGTACGCGCAGGTGTAAGGTTTTAATTCCTCTTAAAACGAGAAATGAATCCATTGGCGCAGTAACTGCTCCGGAAGAATTTTGAATGCGGTACATTTCATTCGCTATCTTTTCATCTGAGCAAACTAGGGCACCCATGACCACATCAGAGTGACCTCCCAGGTATTTTGTTACGGAGTGCATCACCATATCTGCGCCCAAATCAAGTGGATTCTGCAAGAAAGGAGTTGCGAAGGTATTGTCTACACACAACATAGCACCTGCGGACTTGGAAATCTTGGCCATTGCTTCAATATCAACGATATTCATCATTGGATTGGTTGGCGTTTCTACCCAAATCATCTTCGTGTGTTCATTTACTAATGCAGCTACTGCATCCACATCTTGCATATTGACAAAATGAAATTTAATGCCATACTTTTCAAAAATTGTACGGAAAATACGGTAAGAGCCACCGTATAAATCGTTGGTTGAAATGACCTCATCACCAGGATTTAGCATTTTTAACACGCAATCAATCGCTGCTAGACCCGAACCAAAACATGCGCCAAATTTTCCGTTTTCAATCGCTGCAATGTTCTTTTCCAAGGCATGTCGCGTTGGATTAAGGGTACGCGAGTATTCATATCCTTTGTGGTTTCCAACTCCTTCCTGAACATAGGTTGATGTTTGGTAAATCGGTGTCATAATGGCACCGGTTGCTGGATCTGGATGAACACCAGCATGTATGGCTTTCGTAGCGAATTTCATGAGTTCAATTTTATGCAAAATTAGCAGAATCTTTAAGGTAATTTTAATTCTTTACTCGGATCCCAAAAGATTTTATCAAAGTCTTGTATTTGATCGTTCTGAATATAGATGCCTTCTGCTTCTAGAGCTAGCTGCATGGTTTCAGGTGTAGAAAAATGCATTTTACCACTGAGTAATCCGTTCCTGTTGACTACTCGATGGGCAGGGATTCCAGGTAAATGATGGGATGCATTCATCGCCCAGCCAACCATTCTTGCACCCCTTTTTGAGCCTAGGTAATTTGCTATTGAGCCATAACTTGTTGCCCTTCCTTTTGGAATGAGTTT
>JBEEIV010000050.1:0-3942 GCA_041169645.1 Bacteroidota bacterium | reverse complement strand
ATTCATTGAGGCTAAAGCGTTGACCACGCTAATTCCAATGATCATAAACAAATAAGTCATCTCCTTAATTTCGATCGCATCGGTACGGTAACGAATGATGCCGAAGATGGCAAATAATCCCAGTCCCATTCCTGTATCAATATCCATCTGCATCAATCCGAAACACAAGAAAAAAGTGATGGTTCCAATTAAATAATAGGTGAAAAGATAGTCTTTTCGTTGCGTTTTTGGGTAATAAAGAAACCGAATCAAAATTGTTAAAAACAACATGTTTAACCCGAGTCGAATCAACAAGACATAAAAATCATCACTGAACCAAGACAAGGCTGTAGAACCAGGAATGACTGCTTTTTTTAACGGAAGTAAAAGGGAACTAAATAACATCATGATTTATTTTGTTTAAATAAAGTAATTTTTTTTTGAAACGGTTGAATTTTAATTTGCCTTCGCCATAAATTTCTACGGAGCCTAAGCAGTATTTACTGAGTCGATATGGTCGAATTTGATGATCTTTCATTAATTGATAAAAAGCAGAATTCCGGTTTAAATCCTCTTGTTTTAACTCTGCAATTACCAGTTTATCAAAAGATTTTTTCACTCCGTCTTTTTCAAATTGAATGTTAAAGTCGAGGGTTAGTCGTTCATTTTCGGTTTTGGAAACAAGGGTAATCCGTTGGAATGAGTTCCACATGGTTGGAACTAAATTTTTATTCGAATGCAGCTCGTTTTGAATAAAGGCAAGATCACTTTCGGGTAAAATTTCGTTGAATTGATCTGTAGGAATGCGTTTTTTGTCTGTTCTGCCTTTGAATTTGTGTTTGATTTCAAGAAAATACAAGTTAGACTCCACGTATTTTCTTATGCGTACCTTGAAACGGTCTCCTTTTCCATTGTGATGATCTTTGAAAAAAGAAAAGCGTTCATCATCAAAGTAAAGGCTTTCATAATGTGGTGTAGACGTTTCTTCAATCACCAAAACACGGTATTTTTCCGTAAGTATAGGTAAGAGCTTGTTCAAATCACTTACGCGAAATGCGAATTTAGTGTCCATGCGATTCATCAACTTGACACGATCCATTTCCTTCAAAGTGATGGGTTCAAATGGTGTCAATAATGCGTCGATTTCCTTCATAGATGTTAAGCCAAAGTTAACAAAATTTGTATTCCTTTTCATACTTAGGATGACTAATGCCTTGAATACTTGTTGAAGCTTTGAAAAGTTTTTCTTGTTTCACTACTTTTGTTCCATGAATAAGAAGATCCTCCTATTGGGTTCTGGGGAACTCGGAAAAGAATTTGTGATTGCTTGTCAAAGATATGGTCAGCACGTAATCGCAGTGGATAGTTATGCTGGCGCACCTGCCATGCAAGTCGCAGATGGTTGGGAAGTCATTAATATGTTGGATGGTACGGAACTAGATCGCATTGTCACAAAGCATCAACCCGATTTAATTGTGCCGGAAATAGAGGCAATTCGTACGGAACGATTTTACGATTACGAAAAACAAGGAATTCAAGTTGTACCAAGTGCAAAAGCAGCAAATTTTACAATGAATCGAAAAGCCATTCGTGATTTGGCGGCTATTGATCTGGGTGTTCGTACGGCAACCTATCGGTATGCAACGAGTTTTGAAGAACTAAAAGCTGGAGTGGAAGCCTGTGGAATTCCATGTGTCGTAAAACCCCTAATGTCCAGTTCTGGAAAAGGACAATCGGTGATAAAATCCGCGGATGATATTGAAAAAGCATGGAACTATGCGATGGAAGGATCTCGTGGCGATTTAAAAGAAGTCATTGTCGAGGGATTTATTGATTTTGATTACGAAATCACCTTATTGACTGTGACGCAAAAAGAAGGTCCAACCTTGTTTTGTCCACCAATCGGACACCGACAAGAACGAGGTGACTATCAAGAAAGTTGGCAACCAATGCCCATGAATGAAGCACACCTCGCTGAAGCACAAGAAATGGCTGCAAAAGTAACAGCTGCTCTAGGTGGTGCAGGAATTTGGGGAGTGGAGTTTTTCATCACCAAAGAAGGCGCTTACTTTTCGGAATTATCTCCTCGTCCTCACGACACGGGAATGGTCACACTTGCTGGCACGCAAAACTTAAGTGAGTTTGAATTACATGCTAGAGCGGTTCTAGGTTTACCAATTCCTAATATTGAATCGCTTCAAAACGGTGCAAGTGCGGTTGTTCTCGCAAGTGAAACCTCAGATAATTCTCCGATTTTTGACGGTGTCGCAGCCGCCCTAAGCGTTCAGAATACCGAGGTACGAATTTTTGGAAAACCATCAACTAGGCCTTATCGAAGAATGGCTGTTGCCTTAGCTTTTGGCACAGAATCTGTAGAAGAATTGGTCGAAAAAGCAAAATTAACTGCTGCTAAAATCCACATCAAATGAGAACATTTCTAAGCCTCCTTCTATTTTTTCCAATGTTTTCTTTTGGAATGAATATTTCCTATGAATTACGCATGCCAAAACCCCAAAATCACTATTTCGAGGTTCAAATGAACATCTCGGATAATGATGATAAACAAGTGGAGGTCAAACTCCCAGTATGGACTCCAGGTTCTTATTTAGTTCGCGAATTTTCAAAAAACATCAATCTAGTTAAAGCGTTTACAAAGGATGGTAAAACCTTGAAGGTTTCTAAAAAATCAAAAAATGCTTGGGTCATTGATGCTGGAAATGAAAAAAATATTCAGGTGAAATATGAGGTGTATTCCTTCGAAGTTTCCGTTCGTACGCCATATTTGGATTTAAGTCATGGATTCGTCAGTGGATCAGGTGTTTTCATGTATGTGGAAAAGGCGAAGAATCAATCAGGATCAGTGACTGTCTTCCCACATGAATCCTTTAAACGAATTTCTACCTCACTTTCGTTTGATTCAAATAATAAAGCCCCGGGTCAACGCTATTTATTTGATAATTACGATCATTTGATTGATTGTCCCATGGAAATTGGTAACCAAGAAATTTTCGAATTCTCCGCAGCTGGAGTACTACATACAGTAGCGATGTATGGTGAAGCCAATTATGACGTCAATGAGTTGAAACGAGATATGGCAAAAATTGTGGAAGCCGAAACAGCAGTCATAGGAAAGAACCCTAATAAAAGCTACACCTTTATTGTACATAACGTCGTGAATGGTCAAGGTGGATTGGAACATATGAGTTCGTGTGTTTTGAGTGTCAACCGTTGGACATATGCTGGCTCTCAATATGTGGATTTTTTAAATTTGGTGGCACACGAATATTTCCATTTATGGAATGTGAAACGCATTCGCCCAATTGAACTCGGTCCTTTTAATTACGATGAAGAAAATTATACCAGCCTTCTATGGGTAATGGAAGGATTTACTTCCTATTATGACGAGTTGATTCTTCGTCGAACCGGATTCTACTCAGAGGATGAATTTCTGGCGAAATTGCAATCCTCTATTAATTACGTGGAAGGTACACCGGGATCTCGTGTTCAGCCAGTTGCTCATGCGAGTTTTGACGCTTGGGTGAAAGCCTACCGTCCAAATGAAAACAGTTCCAATACGACCATGACTTATTATTCCCGTGGCTCCGTATTAGCGTCGGTAATTGACGCAATGATAATTGCTGAGTCCGATGGAAAAAAATGCTTGGATCATTTTATGCAACACTTGTATGTTACGTATTACGAAGAACTTAAACGAGGATTTACCGAGGCAGAATTTAAACAGGAATTGGCAAAATTTGTCGGGAAAAACATGGATGAGTTCTTTTTGAAATATGTCGATGGCACAGAAATCATTCCATACAAAGAATTTTATGCACCCGTTGGTTTATTGGTTCAAGACGTTACCACAAACAATCCCTCTTTTGGTGCATCCTTTCGAGAGGAAGATGGAAAAATCATTGTAAAATCCGTTCGATTTGGTTCCAGTGCAGAAGAGGCAGGAAT
>JBEEIV010000049.1:0-4469 GCA_041169645.1 Bacteroidota bacterium | reverse complement strand
CCAAGGAACAAACCAAGAAGCACGTCAAAACAATTACCAACAAGCACAGACCAATCAATCGGTTTCATCCACAACTCCTCCATCATTTGAAGGAAGAAATGGATACGATCAAGCCATCGCGAATTCGATGCCACAACCAGAGAAACGCATGCCAATTGTAGCAGAACCGAAAGTTGGAAGAAATGACCCTTGTCCTTGCGGAAGCGGCAAGAAATTTAAGCAGTGTCACGGAAAATAATGACCGAGGTTAAAAATATGCGCATTGCATTCATTGGCTCTGGAAAGGTTGCCACTGAATTAGCGCTGATTTTTCAATTCAAAGGCCTTCATATCAGTGGTATTTCAAGTCGGAATCAAGAAACAGGTAAAGAACTTGCCGATAAATTGAATTGTCCATTTGAAGAGAACCCAAACTCCTTGCATGCCGATCTCATTATCGTTGCAACAAATGATGATTCTGTTTATGAATTAGATCAACAATTGGATGCCAAACAATGGCTTGCATATACAGCTGGAGCAGTAGATCTACATCAGCTAAGTGGAGGTAATTGGGGTGTCTTTTATCCACTTCAAACTTTTACAAAAGGCAGGCATTTAGGGATTGACGAAATCCCCTTGTTAATTGAAGCAAAAGATCCAATACTTTCGAAAATTCTCGCTGAAATCTGCTTGCATGTTGGCTTTCAATTTGAACATTGTTCTACGGATGAGCGTCAAAAATACCATCTTGCTGCTGTTTTCGTTAATAATTTTGTGAATCACTTGCTTCATCGCGCACAGGTTCAATTAAAGGAATCTTCCCTCAATTGGCAACTTTTGAGTCCACTGTTAGAGGAAACGATCGCGAAATTAGATGATTACAGTGCTTTCGACGCACAAACGGGTCCTGCCCGAAGAAGTGATCAACGCACGATAGAAACGCATTTGAACATGCTTTCTGAAACAGATCAATCCGTGTATTCATTGCTTACTAAAAGCATCTTAAAATCGTATCAGAAATGACCAGCTACAAGCACGCATTGAACCACATTAGCACCTTCATTTTTGATGTAGATGGTGTTTTTACAGATGGAAAAGTGTACCTTCTACGGGATGAAATTGTCCGAGCATTCAATTCCAAAGATGGATATGCCGTTCAATATGCTGCGAAAATGGGCTATAAACTTTTTGCCATTACCGGAGGACATTCCACCGAAGTAAGGGATCGTTTGCTCGGATTGGGGATGGAAAAAGTTTATTTAAGTGCGCATAACAAACGTGTTATTTACGATGAAATCAAAGTGCAGTATCAATTGACAGATGCTGAAATTGCGTATATGGGTGATGACATTCCTGATATTCCTGTTTTACAAGTGGCGGGACTATCTGCTTGTCCGCAAGATGCAGTTAGTGATGTCAAACAAATCGTTTCTTATCAAAGTCCCTTCGAAGGCGGAAAAACCTGTGTGCGCGACCTTATCGAACAAACCTTGCGTGTTCAAGGCAATTGGATGAGTGACGTAGCTTTTGAATGGTAATTACAGGGACTCAAGTTTGATTAATTCTTCTAACATCATGAGCTGATTTCTTGCACGTCGCAAGTTATGGTCCTCATATTCTACCCAATAATATTGATCGCCAATGAGGTAATCGCTCAAAAACCGTAAAGCTTGTACGAAAATTACAGCCTTTGCTCCAAGCAAGAAATTTTCCCGTTCAACCTCCACTAAATGATCATTCATGGGTCCATGAACGTATCCTTTCAAAATTTCCATTAATACTCCAGCATGAAAATGTGCTTTTTGCGGTTGATCTTCAGAACCAATTTGGCAAAAGGATCGAATCATGTCACCAATATCGTAAAGGATGTTTCCAACCATAATGGTATCCCAATCAATTAAAGCCAAAATTTCCTTTCCTTTGGAATCGAATAGAAAGTTGCTGAGTTTGGGGTCTCCATGTATGATTCTCGACGGTAACGATGGAAATATGACCGCGTATTGCTGTAAAATCTGTTCATGCGTATCCAATTTTTCAATGATGGATTTTGCTTGTGTAAGTCGATATGGAATCGCAACTTTCACTGCATGTTTATAGTCTTTCCATCTTTTATTGAAATCTAAAAATCCAGGAATGCTCTCTTGCAACTGGTTTTTGGGGAAATCACTTAAAAATGCATGAAACTCACTGAGCGATTTAGCTGCCTCAAAAGCTTGAGATTCCTCCGTTATAACATCCAAGTTTTTACTCGGATAAATGGCCTTAAACATGCGCCACGTTTGTCCTTTTTCATCCTGTATGAGAAGCTGATCCTCCGCATTGGAGATTAACTGTAAAGCCGCTTTCGGATAGTTCTTTTCCTGAAGAAAAAGGGAGATTTTCTCCTGATTCATGACCAGAAGATTTGGATTTTGAAACACATGCGTATTGATGGCCTGCAAGACAAAAAAGTGGTCATTCATGGTCTCTATCAAGAAGGACTTATGTATCAAACCACCTTTCAGTAAAGAAATCCTGCGCACCCTTGTTCCGTGTGTACGCAAAAAATCATTCGCGATCGATCTTTCAAGTTGTCTATTCATGTGATAACGCTAAGGGATATTTTTTCGAGAGCGTCCAATCTTGTACCGATGCTTCCACCCATTTTTTGTCTTCTGGAAAAGTGAGCCCAATCCAATTTTCCTCTGCCTCTAATACGTTAACGTTCCAACCATAGGTGTTTATTCCAAATTGGATGGCATTTGGCAAATAACATTCCGCATCCATTTGTGCATGATTTTCGCGAAAAAACACTTCAAAGAATTCCAACAGGTGCGCAAAAATGGATGGTGGAAACAACCAAAAATTCATCGAAACAAGCGTGGCATCAGTCAGTTTTACAGATTCTTTAGAATGATAGTAACCATCGTGTTTGTAGATTTCATGGCATTCCTGGATACGCATGAGCTCCTGAGTTTCACTTACTTCGCATATCCCTCTAGAAACCCCACCATTTTCGCTCAAAGTTAAACCGATTGGAAAGGCAATCAATCCGATGGAAGCAGAATCGTTCTGTAAGAAATTTGCCGCTTGCATCATGATGCTTTGTCCATAATAATCATCTGCATTCATGACCACAAAAGGACCGGAGACAAACGGTGCGGCGCATAGAACGGCGTGTGCGGTACCCCAGGGTTTTGTCCGCAAAGGGTTTATCATTCCATGCTTATCTTCCGTCAATTGCTGAACAACAAAAACAAGATGAATCATCGCGTTCCAATGATTCATTTTTTCTTTCATCTCATAGATTACGCGTTTATTGACAATGATAACCGCTTGACTAAAACCCGCCTGAACAGCATCGTATAGGGCAAACTCCAGAAGATAAGCTTTTTGTGGACCAAATACAGCGATTTGTTTCGAGTCCCGATAACGCGAACCTAGTCCACCCGCCAGTATCACCAAACTTAGTTTAGTAGGCATCGTTTAGTCCAAAAATAGGTGTGCGGGTTTTCCATGCTCCTTTGGTAAAATCAGGAATTTCTTGTACTTGACCATTTTCATTAATGGATTTTTCACTTAGTGGAGTGATGGCATACCATGACGCTAAGTCATAGACATCCAAAGGAAATTCCTTCTTTTGTTTGATGCATTCAATGAACGCATTGTCAACAAAGAAATCCATTCCACCATGACCTGAGTTTTCTGCATCTTGCGCATAACGTTTCCATAGGGGGTGATCATGCTGTTCCAACCAAGATTTTGTGTTATCCCATTTATGCGAATGACTCATCTGTTTTTCAAAATAAATCAATCCTTGTTCTGCTTCGCCCCAGCCAAAATCTTGCCAAATACCCTCTGTTCCTTGAACACGAAATCCAAGATTATAAGGCCGTTGTAAACTGGTGTCGTGCGTCAATAAAATCGTTTCACCATTTGCACATTGAATTTGGGTGGTCACCACATCACCTTGTTTAAATTGAACTTTTGCGTTTGGGTGATTCGTTCCGCCTTTCGGATGTTCTTCGATGTACTTATGTAAACCCCTCGCTTTGCTGGACATAGAGGATAAACGCACCATGCGATTCCCTCTATTTAAATCGAACATGGTCGCAATTGGACCTAATCCGTGAGTTGGATATAGTTCTCCATTTCTGTTCACGTAATGATTCGTGCGCCATTTGGCTTCGCTCATACCTTTTTCTCCAAATTCCACACCTGAATTATATGCTGACTTTCCATCGTTGAACAACACTCCCCTTAAATCATGTTCGTAGCCGCCTTGTCCGTGTACCAATTCACCAAAAAGTCCTTGTTTTACCATGTGTAAAATCGCCATTACATCCCTTCGGTAACAAACGTTTTCAAGCATCATGATGGGCGTTTTTGTTTCCTCATAGGTTTTAACAAATTCCCAACAATCACTCAATTTCATGGCGCCACACACTTCCATTCCGACGATTTTTCCTGCTTTCATCGCAGCGACACCATGCCTCAAGTGCCATTCCCAA
>JBEEIV010000048.1:0-7701 GCA_041169645.1 Bacteroidota bacterium | reverse complement strand
CAAAAAGTTAATTTCCATGGGGAGAGTTGTAATGATGTGATAAATTTTGCCTTAACTTCACCAAAATTTTACCTAAATGTCACATACTTCTACTCAGAAAATTAGTTTTGCTGGACTTTTAATCACCCTAGGAATCGTTTTTGGTGATATCGGAACATCTCCGCTCTATGTGTTTCAGGCAATTACTGGTCAAGGAAAACATGTTTCCCCAGATTTTATTTTAGGTGCACTTTCTAGTGTGATTTGGACCTTAATACTGATTGCTACCGTGAAGTACATCTATTTTGCACTCAATGCA
Organism: Bacteroidota bacterium; assembly: GCA_041169645.1. Lineage (GTDB taxonomy): Bacteria > Bacteroidota > Bacteroidia > Flavobacteriales_D > Crocinitomicaceae > UBA952. The sequence continues at coordinate 7,403 of JBEEIV010000048.1, read as the reverse complement.
GATAATAAAGGTGAAGGAGGGATTTTTGCGCTGTTTGCCTTGCTGAAAGAGAAAAATGCCAAATGGATCATCATTCCTGCTCTCATCGGTTGTGCAACGTTGATGGCGGATGGATTCATTACTCCGGCCATTTCCATTTCCTCCGCTGTAGAAGGGGTGAACAACATTTTTCCCGATATGCCGGTCATACCAATCGTCATCACCATTATTGTGGTTTTATTTGTGATACAACAATTCGGTACTGCTGCGATTGGTAAAATGTTTGGTCCAGTTATGTTGATCTGGTTTGCCTTTTTGGGCTACCTTGGTTTTATCAATGTTAGTCAAAATTGGGAGGTGCTAAAAGCGTTTAATCCTTATTGGGCGTATAATTTAGTTGCCAATGTAGATGGTGGATTCGCGGTGCTTGGATCGGTTTTTTTATGTACCACTGGTGCCGAAGCACTTTATTCGGATTTAGGTCACTGCGGAAAAGGAAACATTCGTTTGAGTTGGTCTTTTGTTTCTGGTCTTTTGGTCTTGAACTATCTTGGTCAAGCGGCACTTTGTTTGAAACCAGGTTTCCACTTGGAAGGAACGAACACCGTATTTTACTCCATGGTTCCAGAATACCTGATGCCATTTGCGGTGGCTATTGCGACGTTGGCAACAATCATCGCTTCTCAAGCATTAATCACCGGGGTATTTACGTTGATGAATGAGGCCATTAAATTGAAGTTGTGGACCAACTTGCGCGTGAAATACCCAACCGATCATCAAGGTCAAATTTACATTCCGTTTATCAACTGGTTCTTGATGGCTGGCTGTTTATTGGTCATTGCGATCTTTAAAAAGTCAAGTGAAATGGAGCATTCATACGGATTAGCGATTACCATCAATATGGTGATGACTTCCATGCTCATGGTTATGCTTCTCTTTATTAGGTACCCAAGATGGCGTGGTGCCATTGGCTTCATATTCTTGGCGTTTCTATCCATAGAGTTTGTCTTTTTATTATCCAACTTAGGAAAAATCATTCATGGCGGTTGGTTTACTTTGATCTTGTCGATTACCTTCTTTGTACTTCTTTACTTGTACTACAAAGCAAAACAATTGCGTTCCAACATTACCGAATATGTTCCCATGCGCAGTGTGATTCCGTTAATGGAAGCGGTACATGCAGACAAAGGAATCATGTTCGAAGCAACCAATTTGGTATTCCCAACACGAAGTAATTCACCGAATAAATTGGATTTAACGGTATTTCACTCCTTGTTTAATAAAAAACCACGTAAAGCGGGCATCATCTGGTTTCTTCACTTGGACATTTTAAATGAGCCATGGGGAGTGCATTATTCGGTAAATGAAATCATTGATAAACGATGCTATTATGTGAGTTTACAACTTGGATTCAAGGAGGAACACCGCATCGAATACATGATGCGTAAAATCCATTGTAAAATGATTGAAAAAGGCGAGCTTACCAACGACAGTATCTTTGAATCCTTGCGTGGGAAAGTGGAACAAGTGGACTTCAAATTTATTGTATTGAATTCGCGTGTTTCTACAGACAATAACTTAACGGCCTTCCAACGCATCTGCATCAAAGCTTATCGATTTGTGAAAGGAACGGGATTAAAACCAGCGGAGGACTTTGGACTAGACAAAACCAATGTCGTCGTGGATTACATTCCGATTTCGGTTACTGCTCAGGTTGATCAAGATATGACGGAAGACTTTGAAAATTACTCTCAAAAAATTTACAAAGTTTCGTCGAAGTAATTGAGGTCTTTACCAAACGTTTCCTTCAGTTTGGATATGCTGTAAAAGGCTAATGCAATGAACGCACATCCCACGATCAATGCGGATATGCCGTCGTTTATTCCGGTACTTACCAACAAGCCAAAGAAAAGAACCACAATGTTCACGGAACCACGAACTAAATTAGGAATCGTGTTTGCCGCTGTTGAGCGTATGTTGGTACCAAACTGTTCTGCCGCAATCGTGACAAAGATCGCCCAATAACCGGTTCCAGCTCCTAAGAGAAAGCACATGAAATAATAGGTGTCCTCGCTGATGTTTTGATCATGCAGGAATAAAAATACCACAACACACAGTAAGGAGAATCCTAGGTAAAGTTGCACCACTTTTTTTCTACTTTTCAAAAGTTGACTGAGGAATCCCGATACCAAGTCGCCGACTGATAATCCAATGTATGCATACATGACGGCAAGTCCGTTCGAAATGTGATACACACCTAACCATGGACCAAAATTATCTTTTGAGTTCATTATCAATAGTCCAATGACATACCAAATTGGAATGCCAATGGCCACACAATGTGCATACTTGATGAGGTTTTGACGTTGGAAGAATATGATTTTTAAGTTTCCTTTTTGAATTCCTTTGTCCTCATTCATGGCATTGAAATAACTAGATTCTAAAGTTCCAATGCGTAAAAATAAAAGCAAAATCCCCATGGATCCACCAACGACATAGGCTACTTGCCAATTGTGTAAACGAAGTCCGAAAAGGTGTTCAATCCCACCTGAAATCCATGCGCCTTCAGACCCAACAAGCGATGCGACAACTGCTCCCAATGCACCGAACGTTACAATGATCATGGTTCCATATCCACGTTTCTCCTTGGACATCATTTCGGATACTAATGTAATTCCAGCGCCAAGTTCACCTGCTAAACCAATTCCTGCAATAACACGAATCACGGCGTAGGTCGTAACATCCGTAACAAAAGCATTGAGCAAATTTGCTACCGAGTAGAGTAGGATGGATCCGAATAAGACCTTTAATCGACCGCGTTTGTCGCCAAGAATTCCCCAAAGGATTCCTCCTAACAACATCCCAAGCATTTGCATGTTGAATAAAAACTTACCGGTTGCAGCGATGCTTTGTTCACTTGCATGAGTCATAATATCTCCCAAGCTTTCCGCTTTGACTACACCAAAAAGTACCAAGTCATAGATATCCACGAAATACCCAAGTGCAGCAACAATAATGAGAAAGATAATCTTTCGATCGATGGGGTTCTTTGTTCCTTTCATGCAACGAATTTAATTTAAATTTCCGCTGATTGTGTGGCTTTCCTCTTGGCTTGAACGCTAAACCTTTGTCTTATCCCGGTTAAAACGCGTATCTTTGCACTCAATTCAAGTAGAATGGCACATAAATCAGGATTTGTTAATATTGTCGGAAGCCCAAATGTGGGAAAATCAACATTGATGAATCAATTAGTGGGTGAAAAATTATCGATCGTCACCTCTAAAGCGCAAACGACACGTCACCGAATCTTAGGAATCGTGAATGATGAAAATTACCAAATCGTTTTCTCTGATACTCCAGGAGTTGTAAATGCAGCGTATAAATTGCATGAAAACATGATGGATTATGTAAATGCTTCCATTCAAGATGCTGATGTACTTTTGTTTATTACCGATACCCTCGAAAATGAAATGAATCACAAGGAAACGCTCGAGCGCATTAAGCGTCTGGAGGTTCCAGTACTGTGTTTGATCAATAAAATTGATAAGTCAAATCAGGAGAAATTGGTGGAGCGAGTAACGTATTGGAAAGAACAACTTCCAAAGGCGAAAGTTTTTCCGATATCGGCATTACACAACTTCAATATCGATAATGTATGGGCGGAAATCCTTGAGTTGATGCCCGAAAATCCAGCATACTACGAAAAAGACGAATTGTCTGATCGTCCAATGCGTTTCTTTATTTCGGAGATTATCCGTGAGAAAATTTTCATCCACTGTCAAAAGGAAATTCCTTACAGCACTCAAATTGAAATCGAAGAATTTAAAGAAGAAGCGGGTATTACACGCATCCGTGCTCAAATAATTGTCGAACGCGATTCTCAAAAAGGAATCATCATTGGTAAAGGTGGTGAAATGCTGAAGAGAATTGGTCGTTCCGCACGAGAAGACATGGAGAAATTCCTGGAAACGAAAGTGTTTTTAGAGAATTTTGTAAAGGTCGATAAAGATTGGCGTACATCTGCTGCCAAGCTAAAAAAATATGGATATTAAGATCCTTAAATTAAGAACAAAAACATGAGTAATATAGTAGCAATCGTTGGACGTCCAAATGTTGGGAAATCAACGCTTTTCAATCGCCTTACAGAATCTAGGGATGCGATTGTAAAGGAAGTAAGCGGTGTCACACGCGACCGAATCTATGGTAAGTCGGAATGGAACGGTTATCAATTCTCTGTAATTGACACAGGTGGATATGCAACGGTGAAAGAAGACATTTTCGAAGGTGAAATTCGCAAACAAGTGGAATTAGCGATCCAAGAAGCTACCGTGATCATTTTCATGGTGGATGTCATGACGGGAATCGTTGAAATGGATGAAATTGTGGCTCAATTGTTACGCAAAAGCAAGAAACCATGCTTAATTGCGGCTAATAAAGTCGACAATACCGACCGTGTTGGACTTTCTTCAGAGTTCTACTCCTTCGGACTCGGTGAGGTCTATGACCTTAGTGCAACGAATGGTGGGGGTACCGGTGAAATCTTAGATAAGTTAGTGACTTACTTTAACAAAGAAGATGAGTCTATTCGTGAAGAAGACAGCTTGCCGAGAATTGCTATTGTTGGTCGACCAAATGTTGGAAAATCTTCCATGATTAATGCTTTTACCGGTCAAGAACGCAACATTGTAACAGATATATCGGGAACAACCAGAGATTCGATTCATACGCGTTTTAAAGCGTTTAATTTTGACTTCTTACTCATCGATACGGCTGGAATCCGTAAAAAAGCGAAAGTGACGGAAGATATTGAATACTATTCTGTTTTACGTTCTGTTCGAACAATTGAAAATGCCGATGTTTGTCTGTTCATGATGGATGCCGCGGAAGGACTACAAAAACAGGACTTGAGTATTTTTTACATGATTGAGAAAAATTCGAAAGGAGTAGTGGTTCTTGTCAATAAATGGGATTTGGTGGAGAAAGATCAAAACACCATGTTACAATACGAAGCGAACTTACGTGAACAATTGGCTCCTTTTAATGATGTGCCAATTATTTTTACATCCACTTTAACAAAGCAACGCATTCACAAAGCCTTGGAAACAGCGATGCGCGTGTATGAAAACCGAACACGCAAGATTCCGACACATGAATTGAACGAAGTGATGTTAGAGGTTGTTGCTCAAACACCACCACCGGCAGTAAAAGGAAAATACATCCGCATTAAATTCATTCAGATGTTACCAACCTATGCGCCTGCATTTGCTGTGTTCTGTAATTTACCACAATACGTTCCGGATTCCTACAAACGTTTCTTTGAAAATCGCTTACGAGAGAAGTTCGATTTTGAAGGTGTTCCAGTCAAGATTTTCTTCCGAAAGAAATAGTATCACAACAAAAAAGGCGCTTATTCAAGCGCCTTTTTTTATGTTCATGGTATTCGATTCTATCGTATTAAATTCAAGTGACCAGATACTACTTTGCGGTCATCGTTCTCTTTTGGCTCATATTGCATGCGCCATGTATAAATACCCGCAGGAACTTTAGTTCCAAGGTTACCATACGTACCGTCCCATGATTCGGTTGCATCGTGTGTTTCCCAAATAACTTCTCCCCAACGGTTGTAAACGGTTAGGCTGAACGCAAATGGATCAAACCCAGTTGTAAAAATCGCTTGCCATGTTTGATTGTGTTCGTCCTCATCAGGAGTGAAGGTATTGGCAATGTAGTAAATTGGATCGGCGATTACAGGAATTGTTAACTGGTATTCGTCCGAACAACCCAATGGTGTATAAGCCGTTAAGGTAACCAATAAATTTTCCGTTACACCAACGTACATGTGATTTGGATCTAGTTCTGTTGATGAATATGAATCATCAAAATCCCACACATAAGTTGTTCCTCCGACACTGGAATTCATGAATTGAATGGGTTGGGTTGTTTCGGTCATCGAACTTGGTACGGCAGAGAAGGACGCACTTGGGTAACTTTCCATGTAGATATAGTCGTTGTACGTGGTTGTCTCAATACAACCTAATAAATTGTATTCTAACGTGATGTCATGGTATCCACTTTGATCAAATTGGTAATTGAACGTACTTCCCGTTCCAATCTGTGTTCCATTCCAAGACCAAGTGTAAATCGCTCCTAAAACTGGAGGCGTGGTCAATGTTACGTTTAATGGATTACATCCAGATAAGGTATCCGCCACAAATTGAGGTGGAACCGCAGGAACAATTGTAATGGTCATATCAATAGTATCACCACATTGACCAGCGTCAGAGCTAAAGGTGTATGTAAAGATTCCAGGGATCGACGTATCAATCAATGGTGGATTCCATGTTCCGGTAATGGCTGGAACGTTGTTCGTTACCAAAGGAAGCACTGGATTCGGGTCATCTTGACATAATTGTGGTACTTGTGTCAACGCAGGGATGATCAATGGGTCCACTGTGATTGGCATCGTGTAAGTTGAAGCACACTGTCCAGGTGCTGGAGTAAAGGTGTAATTTGAAGTTCCAGGAGTACCCGTAAGCACAGTTGGACTATTCCAAGTTCCCGTAATCAGTGGTCCGTTAATAAATGGTGTTGTATTTAATGCTGTTGTAGGAATGACCACATTCGCCATGTATTGACAAATTTGACCCATTGGGTTGAAATTTGGTGTCGTTAACGCATACGTTACAATGTCCATGGAATTAGCCAGGGCACATTGTCCAACTGTTGGCGTAAACACATAAGTTGCTGTTCCGGCTACCGCTGTAGAAATCGTCGCTGGACTCCAAGTTCCTGTGTAAGCGATGTTATTCGTTGAGGTAGCAGGTAGCGCTGTTGGTGTGTCGCCAATACAGAACGGACTTATTTGATTGAATGTTACCTGTTCATTCGGTAGAATTTGAATGTTCATTGTAGCTGCGTTAGCACAAATCCCTGCGTTCGGTGTGAACGTGTAGGTCTGGGTTCCAACTACCGCAGATGAGATAATGGAAGGATTCCATGTTCCCTGAATGGCAGGAACATTCGTTGAAATAGTGGACAATGAAGGAACGGTTCCGTTCTGACAGATCGGAGCAATTGCATTGAATGTTGGGTTTACTGGTATGTTCACAACCACCGTAGTGGTACTTGTGGAGATACATCCTCCAGCATCGTACGTTAAGGTATATACCCCAGCATTTGCAGCTGTAGAATTCGGAATAATTGGGTTTTGAAGGGTAGAAGTGAATCCATTAGGACCAGTCCAAGCATAACTGCTTGCACCTGTCGTTGCATTTAATTGAATTGTTTGACCTTCACAATAAGGTCCTGTATTTGAAGTCGTAATGGATACTGATCCGGCAGTAAATGTAATCGTTACAACACCATTACCGGTGTTATTCCCTTGGGTACATGTTCCACCAGCTGGATTTAAACTTGAGCCGCCA
>JBEEIV010000047.1:0-5346 GCA_041169645.1 Bacteroidota bacterium | reverse complement strand
TAGTTCTTTTCGAGGATTTGGTTCATTTTCATAGACATCTAAGGCAATTCCAGCTACTGTTCCATGATTCAACGCGTCCAATAGGGCGTCTTCGTTGATAACGCCTCCTCTAGCTGCGTTCGAGAGAATCACTCCTTTTTTCATTTTTGCAAATTCATTTGCTCCAATAACAGCGCTCCCATCGGCTTGCTTTGGCACATGGATTGAAATGAAATCCATATCACCTAAAAAGTGTTGCATGTTTGTTTCCGTGGAAAGCGTATATGGAATTTCTTTGTTTCCAATTTTCAAGGATAACTGCACATCTTTTTTCGCGTGATCGATGGCGATGACGTTCATGCCAATTCCTAACGCATACGATGCAAGGCTTTGTCCTATTCGCCCAAAACCAATGATGCCGAGTGTTTTACCACGTAGTTCAATTCCTTTCGCGTAATTTTTCTTTAATGTCGAAAAGTCTCCCGTTTCCATGTTTTTGAATGAATCATGCAAGAAACGTGAAAGTGAAAACAATTGACCCATCACTAGTTCTGCAACAGATTGTGAAGAGGATGCCGGAGTATTGATGACGTGAATACCTTTGCTACGTGCATAGTCTACATCGATGTTGTCCATTCCAACGCCGCCACGTCCAATGATTTTTATGCTTGGACAAGCATCGATCACCTCTTTTCTTACGGTGGTAGCACTGCGCACCAATACGACATCGATGCCTTGTGAATTTATGGCAGTAGCTAATTGATCTTGGGAAACCTTTTCGGTGATGACCTCATGACCGGCTTTTTCTAAAAGTTCTTTTCCCAGAGAGGAAATTCCGTCGTTTGCTAAAATTTTCATGGCTAGTAAATAACTTATTTCTGGTTAAATTTTCTCATTACATCCACGAGTACTTGAATGCTCTCAATTGGCAAAGCGTTATAAATGGATGCACGATAACCACCAACTGATCTATGACCAGGTAATCCTACAATTCCCGCATCTTTCCACATCGCGTCAAATTCTGCTGATCGACTTTCATCCGTCAGTAAAAACGTGACATTCATATTGGAACGATCCGCTACTTCAACTGCTCCTCGGAACGAAGGATTTTCATCAATTTCTTTGTACAATAATGCTGCTTTTTCATTGTTGCGTTGTTCCATTGCTTTTACGCCTCCGTTAGCTAATAAATTGCGCAAGTTTAACATGGCTACGTAAACCGAAAAAACGGGAGGAGTATTCAACATGGACTCTTTTTCAACTTGTTGTTTTAAGTCCAAATAAGTTGGCATAAATGCAGATGTCGATTTCCCTAGTACTTCATCTTTGATGATGTAAAGTGTTGCTCCTGCGGGACCTAAGTTCTTTTGTGCCCCGGCATAAATAATGTCAAAATCAGCTACATTGATTTCTCTCGAAAAAATATCTGACGACATGTCGCAAACCAGTGGTAAATCTGTTTTTGGAAACGTTTTGAATTGTGTTCCGTAGATGGTGTTGTTCGATGTAAAGTGAATGTAATCAACATCCGTCGGAACCGCATAATTTTTGGGGATGTAGGTGAAGTTTTTATCTTCAGAGGATGCGAACACATCGACCGCTATGCCCACTTTTTTTGCTTCTTTTATGGCGCCACTTGCCCAGGTGCCCGTATTGATGTATCCCGCTTTTTTCTTCTCGCGCATCATGTTCAATGCAACGATGGTGAATCCTAATGTTGCACCACCTTGAAGGAAAACCACTGAATAGCCTTCAGGAACATGAAGCGCCTTTTTCACAAGGGCCACGGCTTCATCCATGACGGCTACAAAGTCTTTGTGTCTATGTGAAACTTCTAGAATGGATAAACCATTAAAATCCAAAACGGCTTTTGACGCTTCGTGAAAAACTTCTTGGGGTAAAATGCAGGGACCTGCTCCGAAATTATGCTTCATTTTTGTTAATTTGATTCAAAATTCATGATTACTTTTCACATAGGATACAGAATGTGAATTAATGTGGGATTTTGTTAAAAAAAAAGCTGTCATGTGACAGCTTTTTTTTATTCAGATTTTTTGGAGGCAGTTTTCTTTGCGGCGGGTTTCTTAGCAGCAGGTTTTGTTGTTTCACTTGCTACTTTTTTCACCTTTTTTTCCTTAGGTACAATGACCACTTTTTCCTCTTTACGTTTTCTGGTAACCCCATATGATCCCATGGAACGTTTCCCTTTTGCTGTTTTTTTATCTCCTTTTCCCATAAGTAATTGTTTATGTACAGAATAACTACACAAAGGTATCAATCTTTTTGATATCTCGCTCGGAAATCTGCGCTAAGTGCTTTTCCTCCAGTTAGAATTTTCTCACACCATTCAATTTTTAGGTCGATTTGTTCTTCCTGCTTTAGTTTCCAATCTACATCACTTTTTTCCAAGCGTTGCCGTATTGTTTGCAATAATACAGCAACGGAAACAGAAATATTAAAGCTCTCTGTAAAACCATACATGGGGATGCGCACGTGTAAGTCTGCTTCATCCATCATTTCTTTGCTTAAACCTTTACTTTCTGTGCCGAAAAAAAAAGCAAGCGGTTTGTCGATGGGGAGATCATGAACGGTGTAGGCATCCGTGTGTGGTGTGGTTGCAACAATTTGGTATCCTTGGTTTTTCAAATCGGCTATGCATGCTTTGGTAGGACCGCTTTCTTGACTATAATTGTGTATATCCACCCACCTTCCAGAACCAAGGGCAATATCTCGTTGTATCTGATATTGATTGTCTTTTTCGATTACGTATAAATCTTGAATTCCAAAACAATCACATGTTCGTAGAACAGCAGAAGCATTGTGCTCCTGATAAATATTTTCCAATGCGATCGTAACATACTTTGTGCGATCGGCGGCAATGCGATCGAATAAATCAACCTTATTCGGTGTGATAATGCGGTAAAATTCTTGTAGAATAAAACTATTTTCCGTGATTTCCTCCATGGTTTTTATGCATTAAGTAATGTTGAATATCGTTGAATAAGAGGTGAGACTTTTCCGTGATTTGATAACCTAGTTTTTGGTAAAATGGCAACGCATTTTCACGGGCATGCAGCACTGTTTGCGTGCAACCTTTTTTGATCGCAAGTTCTTCCATGTGCAACATAAGTTTCTTGCCAACTCCCAATCCCTGATATGCAGGGTCCACTGCCATGAAACGAACTTGACTGCTTTTCTCAGGTAAAACATCGAGTCTCCCGACACCAATCAACTTGCCCTTTTCGAAAAAAGCAAAATGATCTGCATGTTCATCTCCTTCGTTTCGTTCAGAGCCAGGTACTTGACCCCAAGGTTTTCGAAGCACACGGTAACGTAAGTCGAAATATGCCTCCCATTCATTTTGGTTATGTGGTGACCTAATCATGTGAAAATTTGAATGCGCTGGTTCGAACTCGTGCCGTCTGGTATCCACTTATTTCCTCTTTCAGTATCAAAGACTTTGCATCAGTTGATGAAAACACCTCGTCAATGCTTTTTACTTTCGCACAGGGGACATGTAATGCATGAAGTTCATGCAAGAGTGAATCACAGGAAAAGGTTGAAACGCGTGTTTTCAATAAGTTGAATAATTCGTTGCGGTTTTCGAGTCTATTTTGATTGTATTTGAAACGCTTATCTTCGGCTAATTCGGTTATTCCAAGTACACCTAAAAGTTTTTTAAAATGCAGGTCGGAGCCGATGGCAAAGGTGATGATTGCCGCATCCTTGGTTTCAAATAATTCGCCATAAGGTGCTATATTCGGGTGTAAACTCCCCATGCGTTGAGCAATGTGACCAGTCATCAGGTAATTGGATGCTTGATTGGCAAGACTGCATACGGCTGCGTCAAATAATGAAACGCTCACTTCTGATCCAATCCCGGAAATATTTCTTTCGATGAGAGCCAATAGAATTCCTTCTTTTAATTGATGTCCCGCAAGCACGTCTATCAGCGCAACCGGCATTTTTACTGGTCCAGTTTCAGCTGTTCCATTCATGGACATAAAGCCTGTTTCCGCTTGTAAAATGAGGTCGTATGCCACACGATCACTTTCATTGCCAAATCCACTGATTTTCCCGATGATTAATCTGGGATTTATGGCGTGAAGTGTTTTCGTTTCGAGCTGAAATTTTAGATCATCACCTCGTTTGAAATTGGTCAAAAGTACATCTGCGTCACGGATGAGGTCCTTCATTTTTTTCGCGTCCTCTGGATCTAATAAATTCAGCGAAACATATGATTTCCCATAATTAACGCTCGAAAAATAGGCGGATATTGGACTATCTTGGGCCTCAGCAGGAAGCTTCCAAGAACGCGTCACGTCTGGATTGCTTGGGTGTTCTACTTTAATGACGGTTGAACCAAGCTCAGCGAAGAACATTCCAACGGATGGACCAGCAAGAACAGTGGAAAGTTCAATTACTTTTAAGTCCTTAATGCTTTTTGGTATCTTCATTTTTAGTAGTCAGTACTTCAACGGTTACGGATGCAACCCCTGCTCTGACAAAGTTAAGTTTTTTTGCGGCTGCCATGGTTAAATCGATGATTCGACTTGAACTTTTAGGCAGACGATCGTTAATTTTTACAATGGCTACCGAGTCGTTTTTAACGTTCGTTACTTTTACAATTGTGCCAAATGGCAATGTTTTATGAGCTGCAGTCATCAAATGATTTTGAAAAATTTCACCGGATGATGTGCGGCGTCCATTAAACCCATTTCCATAATAGGTGGCTGTTCCTTTTTCTATGTCAGATCCTACAAAAGAAAGCAAGAAAAACAGCATGAATAATCCTAAAATTGTACGCATAATTTAATCTTTGATGCAGTAAGTTACGACCTTTCAATAGGAATAAAAAATATTTCCCACTTTTTCAATTTCTTTAATGCGTCAAATTCCTTAAATTTGCGCGCACAACAAAATTACAATAGCATTATGAAAGTATTCGATTTAGACATGATTCAAAAGGTATATGCGCAATACCCAGAGCGCATTGCAGCAGCGAGAAAAGTGGTTGGAAGACCCTTGACCTTGTCTGAAAAAATTCTCTACGCTCACCTTTGGGATGGTAATGCTCAAGCAGCATATGAAAGAGGAAACTCGTATGTTGATTTTGCTCCAGATCGAGTAGCAATGCAAGATGCAACAGCTCAGATGGCTTTATTACAATTTATGCAAGCTGGAAAAAAACGGGTTGCTGTTCCTTCAACTGTTCACGCGGATCACTTGATTCAAGCGAAACTAGGTGCCAGCAAAGATTTGCAAGAATCATTGAACCAAAATAATGAGGTATTCAACTTTTTATCGTCGATTTCAAATAAATATGGAATTGGTTTTTGGAAACCAGGTGCTGGAATTATTCATCAA
>JBEEIV010000046.1:0-2583 GCA_041169645.1 Bacteroidota bacterium | reverse complement strand
CAAAAACCAATTCCTAGCATCGCGCCGACACCCAAAAAACCGGCTGCACCAAAATCGACTCCACCTTCGATGGACATGCCTACGCTGTTCGATTAGAACACGTATCCAAACGATAATTTCGGGTAAACATTCGTTTTCCAATCTCCTGTATTAGCGTACGCACCAAAACGTGTGAACACTCCCAATCCCATGCTGGAATTACCGCTGACAAACAATCCATTGAACAATAGTCCTGCTTCATGGAACCCTTTATCCATGGTTTTAAATGCAAGATTGTGTGCGTTTTGATTGGACATCGTACCATAGCCGAATGCATAGTGAATCCCAAATTGTGGTTCATTCCACTTCGCTTTAGTGCGTTGTGCATTCCATATGTATCGAAGAAACACATTCACCTGCTGTTGGTGATAAAACTCCATCGATCCAACCGTTTCAAAGGTATTTGCCACAGAAATCGATCGTTTTACATAGGAAGCATGCACCGCTTGCTGGTACAGTAATGGCGTCGGAACGGAAGTCCAAGCAGCGCGCACATTCCATGTAAACCTCCCACTTCCTGGTATTTTGGTCATGTGAAAGGCATTGAATTGAAGACGGAGAAAATCTAAGGAAGCGGCGTCTAAACTTGGAATGCTCCACGCTTTCTCGAGTTTCAATTGCACTTTCGGGTATTTCGCTGCCTTAGGCAAGAATACATCGCCCAAAATAATTCCTTTTTCACGGATTGACCAGGAAAACAAGAGCGAACTCATGAAAGCAGTACAAGAAGACTGTTGTTGAAATTGGTACGCATTGGCAAACTGATTTTGCTGGTAGTTCATTTCAACCGTCACATGCTTATTGGCACGGATTATCGTTGAAAACTGAATTCCCGCTTTCTTTTGGTAGGACATGTTATTGACATAAAGCATGCGAGATGGATCTTGCGGATACAATATACTTGTTTTATAAAGTACGTTCCCTCCTACTTCTACGACATCGTTGGAATAAAACAATTTCAGGTTCGTTTTGGTACTGGGGTCCAAGTGGAAGTCCAATGCACCGCCATATTTCCATTTCTTATCCCCAAAACCATACGCACCATATACACTTGCCGTCAACCATGGCAACACTTTATCCGAATTTTCGAGTCCTAGTCCAAGTCTGGTTTTTTCAAATCCATTTACAGCGAATAACTTCGTCGCATCAAGGTTCACATATCCGAGTGGAATTCTTCCCGATGAAAGTACTTTTGCCATTTTCAAGTAGCGATCTAAATGCTCTTCTTTGGAAATGCTATCGATGCTGGTATACGTATTTATTTCTTTCTCCGTTAATTCAAACGGACGCAAACTGTCCCACTTTGCTTCATTCACTTTTTCTGAACCGACTTTCGTTTGAACAGCAATGTTATTAAACTTCACTTTTTCCAATTCGGGCGGATTAAACTGCACGGTCTCCATGTAGGTTGCACCTTTCCCTGTGACAAATGCCGTTTTTCCCTTGGAAACGTTGATCGCAGCAAACGCTATTTGAACTTCGGTGGATAACTTCATTGGAAACCATTTTTTTCCATCAATAAACGCATATTCTTGAATGATCGAAATATCAGTTCCCGTGGATTTGGAACGGTAAGGTTTGGCGCTCACTTTTTCAATGGCAAATCCGTTGGTATTAATGAATAAGCGTCCGGTTAAACCATCAAAATCCTTCCCTTTTCTCGGTCGGAAAAAGATCGTAAAGGTCGTGTCCGTGCCATTAATGGTCGTATCTTCCAAAATAAACAAGTAGCGATTGATGCCCCCAAAGGCGATGGGATTCACAAATTGTTCACTGAGTAATTCCACTTGATTGTCATAAAAATGAAAGGACTGCATGGACTGCGCAAAGGTCGAGAACATGGGATCCGTAAATCCAGAAACTTTGTATGCTTCAACGATTTCCTTTTCCTTATAAGGTGGTTCGAAATAATGCTGGGAGGCCGTTTCGATCAAGAACAAATGCTGTCGACCGAAGAATTGCTTCATGCTGTAAAGATTTGTATCCGTTGGATCCACGACGGTATCCTCCAAGATTTTTCGGGAAGCATCATCCAAGTCAAAAGTAAATTTGCTGTATTGTTTCGAAATGAATCCATCGTTTTCGAAGGGATGGTTTTTCATGCGATTGGCAATCACTTGGGTCATGATGCGTTCGGCGGGATTCACACCAGGTTTCACCACGACTTCTTGCACATTTTGTGCTTTGCTTGTGAGATAGATCTTACCATTTTCAACCATGGATAGTTGAACGATTGTATCGAAATAACCCGTTGCCCGAACTTGAATGCTTTGAAGGGTGTCTTGCAATTGAAAGATGCCATCAATGTCTGTTAACTTCGGCTTTTCCTGACTAGGAATGATTTTTCCGAATGGAATGGCCTCGCGGTTTTGTGCATCCAATAATTGAAAGGACTGAGAAAAAGCATGAAAGGAGCAGAAAAATAGGAGAAAAAAAAGAAAACGCATGGGTCAATTTTGAATAAATATAGTTTTTTCCTAATAAAAAATGACCCTTAGGAAAATAAACAATGTAATAATCCTGCAGATTTTCACAACCTTCAGT
>JBEEIV010000045.1:0-5493 GCA_041169645.1 Bacteroidota bacterium | reverse complement strand
TGGAAAAAGAACTGATTCATGGAAACATAGCATCATTGGATAAAACCAATTATCAAGATGGAAAAATCATCGTCAAAGGGTGCAGTGACATCGCTTGTCCGGAATATGCCATGGTGACCTTATTGCGTCACCTGCAACCAGTTGTTCAATCAATCATGTATGGAGAACCCTGCTCAACCGTTCCCATTTACAAACGAAAAAAAGATGAAAATTAAAGCTTGGCTACATGCTGCCCGATTAAGAACCTTACCACTTTCTGTTTCAGGAATCATTGTTGGCTCTGGTTTAGCCGCAGTTTTGGATAAATGGGATGGGTTAATTTTCATGTTGTCCTTGGTCACCACCATCGGATTTCAAGTTGTATCTAATTTGGCGAATGACCTCGGTGACAGTCAAAAAGGAACGGACAATGAACACCGTGTTGGACCAAAACGAACTGTTCAATCAGGTCAAATTTCTCCTTCGGGAATGAAACGTGGCATCATCGTTACTTCTGTCATTTCCGCTATTAGCGCACTAACGCTTATTGTTGTCAGTGCGAAAAATTTAAATGCACAAACCTTGCTGTTTTTTCTCATTCTAGCAGGACTTTGTATCATTGCTGCCATCACATATACCGTAGGTAAAAATGCATACGGATACCGAGGGCTTGGAGATGTCATGGTATTTATCTTTTTCGGTTTAGTAAGTGTTTTAGGTGTTTTTCGACTCTATGGTTTATCCTTTGAATGGCTCACATTTTTCCCTGCAATAACTATTGGGCTTTGGAGTACTGCCGTTTTGAATTTGAATAACTTAAGGGACATTGAAAACGACCGTATATCGAAAAAAAATACATTAGTCGTTCAGTTAGGATTTGAAAAAGGAAAAAAATACCATGCTTCCCTCATCGTGGGCGGTGCACTTGCCTGGTGGACAACGGTTTATTTACTTGCTAAACTTTCCATGAATCCCCTGTTATTCATATCACTATTTCCAAGTATTTTCCTGTTTATACACCTGAAAAAAGTGTTCTTAACCACTCAACCAGAAAGCCTCGATGGGGAATTGAAAAAAGTGGCTTTGTTAACTTTTTTCTCTGCTGTTTTATTTTCACTCACATTGAATTATTAATTTTATTCAAGGCGATCATTTGACCGATTTTGGTAGATTAATTTCCTTAAATTTGCATCACTTTAAAAGATTAGAATATGAATATTTTGGTTTGCATCAGTAAAGCTCCAGACACAACATCAAAGATTGCGTTTACGAACAATCAAACGCAATTTGACGAGAATGGAGTTCAATATATTGTTAATCCCTACGATGAGTGGTATGCACTTGTTCGCGCTCTGGAATTGAAAGAATCCATTGGTGGAAATGTAACCATCGTTACCGTAGGTTCATCTGCTGACGAAGCTGTTATTCGCAAAGCCTTGGCGATTGGTGCGGATGACGCTGTTCGCATTGACGCAGATCCAAAAGACGCATATTTTGTAGCTGCTCAAATTGCTAGTTATGCTAAATCCAAAGGATTCGATTTAGTGATGACCGGTAAGGAAACCATCAATTACAATGGTTCTCAGGTTGGCGGCATGATTGCTGAAGCACTCGATCTACCTTTTATCTCGTTAGCAACAAAATTAGATGCGAACGGAGGAACCTTGACACTTGAGCGTGAAATTGTCGGTGGCGTTCAAGTTGTGGAAGTTCAACTTCCCGCTGTTGTCTCTTGTGCCAAAGGAATGGCGGAGCAACGAATCCCGAACATGCGTGGAATAATGGCTGCTAGAACGAAACCTTTAACAGTTGTTCCTGCAGAAGCAGTAGAGGACTTAACCAGCTACGTTGCATATAACATGCCTAACGCAAAATCTTCGGTTAAAATCATTGATCCTTCGAACATGGACGAACTTGTCGCCCTGTTACATAATGAAGCAAAAGTAATTTAAGCATACACACATGGTACTCGTATATATCAATTCAACAACTGGGTTATCCAAAGCAGCTTTGGAAACTGTTACTTACGGTAAAAAATTAGCAAATGAGGTCACGGTCATTACAAATGGATCGGCTTCAACTGACCTTTTGTCTAGTTTGGGTGAATATGGCGCAAGCAAGGTATTAGTAGATCGTTCCGTAGATGGTGAGGATCCACAACAATTGACACGCTTAATCGCAGCTGTTGCGGAGCAACTATCAGCATCCACCGTGATTTTCTCTCATGATATTTATGGAAAATCAGTTGCCCCTCGGTTATCTGTTCGCATGAAGACTGGATTAATCTCCGGTGCGATTGCTGTTCCTGAAAGTGATGGGTCCATCAAAGTGAATGTTTTTTCAGGGAAAGCAATTGGTTTTGTGAAAGTAAACAGTGCTAAACAAATCATTTCGCTATTGCCGAATAGCATCCAACCAGAAAAAACTGGAGTTGCTTGTTCAGTAGAGGAAATTAGTGGCCTAGCTGGAACCAGTTCCATTAAAGTACTTGAAACGAAAAAACCAGAGGGAAATATTCCTTTACCAGAAGCTGAACTTGTTGTTTCTGCGGGTCGCGGATTGAAAGGACCAGAAAATTGGGGTATGATTGAAGATTTGGCAGGCGCACTCGGTGCTGCCACAGCATGTTCTCGTCCAGTAGCAGATATTGGTTGGAGACCACATCATGAACATGTTGGACAAACGGGTGTAGCGATCCGACCAAACTTATACATTGCAGTAGGAATTTCTGGTGCGATTCAGCATTTAGCAGGTGTCAATGGTTCGAAAGTAATCGTTGTAGTTAACACGGATACGGAAGCTCCTTTCTTTAAGGCCGCAGATTATGGTGTAGTTGGTGACGCTTTTGAGGTGATTCCAAGGTTAACAGAAGCAGTGAAACGATTCAAAGCAAATCAACATTAATTCTTATCTTCGTAAGTAAAGAAGTAGCATGCAGAAAATCAAGTTGGAAATAACAGGAATTGCATATAGTCAAACACAGTCTGGCTCTTATGTTCTGACCCTTCTTGAGGTTGCTGGAAAGCGCAAATTACCCATTGTTATCGGTGGATTTGAGGCACAGGCAATTGCGGTAGAATTGGAAAAAATGGTACCTTCAAGGCCTCTTACCCACGATTTATTCAAATCTTTTTGCAAATCTTTTGGTGTCATTGTGAAGGAAATTTTGATTTATAAATTTCAAGAAGGCATTTTTTACGCAAAATTGATTTGTGAGCGCGATGGTCAATTAACCGAAATCGATAGCCGAACGTCCGATGCAATTGCCATTGGTGTTCGTTTTAATGCGCCAATTTATACCTTAAACAAAGTACTAGAAGACGTAGGTGGTGCAGAAAATGCAAATGAAGATTCGTTTGATTTTGAGGAGGAAGAAACAGAAAGTGATTTTACAGGAGATAGTAATGAATGGAAGGAAGTGAGCAAAGAAGAACTTTCCAGTCAACTTTCCGAAGCACTTGAAAATGAAGATTACGAACTAGCCTCAAAAATACGCGATGAAATCAAACGACGTGATTAGCTCCTCGCTGTCTACCATAAAGTATAAATTAACCCTCATGAGCTTTCTCCAGTTTTTTGTCTGGGGGGCATGGTTAACAACAATTGGCACGTACTGCACAGAGGGAAAAGCGTGGACATTTAGTCAATTTGGCGCCATCTTTTCAACCTTAGCTTTGTCATCTATCTTAATGCCATCCGTCATTGGAATTATTGCAGATAAATGGATCCGAGCAGAGCGCCTTTATGGGCTGTTACACATTTGTTACGGAGCAATTTTATTGCTGATTCCAAATTTGAACGTTCTTCAAAAGAATTTCCCCTTTTTATCAAACATGCCGGAATATGACCTGCTTTATTGGGTCGTTTTTGCCGGTATGATTTGCTATATGCCAACCATTTCGCTTTCCAACTCCATATCTTACCGTATATTAACAATGTTCAAGGGTAATGTTGTGAAGGATTTTCCTCCCATTAGGGTTTGGGGAACGGTGGGATTCATAGCTGCGATGTGGACAACAAATTTAACGGGAAGTAAAGACAACTCGATGCAATTTGTTATTGCGGGTATTACAGCGATTCTATTAGGACTGTATTCCTTCACACTTCCAGCATGTCATCCAGAAGTAAAAAACGCTGAAAAAAAATCACTTGCTTCTATGTTTGGATTAGATGCATTTCGCCTGTTTGCGAATTACAAAATGGCACTGTTTTTTGTTTTTTCGATGCTACTAGGCGCTGCATTGCAGCTATCAAATATGTATGGTGACGCATTTTTAAGTAGCTTTCCCAAGGATTCGATCGTCGAAAAGTATTCGACCATTATTTATTCTATTTCACAATTCTCAGAAACACTATTTATCCTCACCATTCCATTTTTCTTGAAACGCTTTGGAATGAAAAGAGTGATGCTTTTTGCTCTATTTGCTTGGGTTTTACGTTATGGATTTTTTGCCTTTGGAATGGTACCACTGGGCAGTGTTTTCATTGTGCTATCATGCATTGTTTATGGAATGGCTTTTGACTTTTTCCTGATCTCGGGATCGATGTACATTGAAACCACTACCGATTCTCGATTGCGTTCAAGCGCGCAGGGACTTTTCATCATGATGACGAATGGGTTTGGGGCGTATTTTGGAACAATTACCAGCAGTTGGATCATTGATCGGTTTTTTAAACTTGAGGATGGTACCACAAATTGGCATTTTACATGGATTACCTTTGCCATGTACTGCTTAGTAGTTGCCGTATTATTTGGCTTGCTATTCAAACACGAACATCGTCCAGAGGAATTAAGCGAGGTGTCACATTAAGAAAGAAACTTATACCCTACTCCCCTAATCGAGAAAAAATGTTTCGGATTTCTTGGGTCTTTTTCAAATAATTTTCTAAAAACAAGTATGTAATTATCGATTGTTCGCGAAGTTGGGTATTGATCTGCTCCCCATACACGATCCAAAATTTCATTTCTAGAGACTACTTTACCCTCCTTTTCATGAAATAATTCCAATAGTTCGATTTCACGTTTCGAAAATTGATGGATATCTTGACCTTCTCCATTTTGTACATTAAACGAGGTAAATTCAATTCTAAACTCCCCGATTTTCATGAATTTTTGAGCTTCTTGACCACGTAATCCTTGTGTTAGAATCTGTACTTTCAACAGCAGTTCCTCTAAATCAAAGGGTTTGGCCAAGTAATCATTTGCCCCTAACTTAAGTCCAGCAACACGATCGGAAGTTGTTCCTTTTGCCGACAAAAACAATATTGGGGTCGCAGCATGCTTTCTAACCTCCCGACATAGGTCGAAGCCATTCACATTCGGAAGCATGACATCAAGAATAATCAAATCATAATGAAAGGGCTCTGAAAGAACTTCTAAGGCCTTTTGTCCATCTGTAAAACAATGAACAGCATAACCTTCCATCTCCAAATTTAAGGAAATCAGCTCTATCAAACTTTGTTCATCTTCTACCAAACAAACACGAAACATAACAGTGAAAATAAATAAAAAAT
>JBEEIV010000044.1:0-3330 GCA_041169645.1 Bacteroidota bacterium | reverse complement strand
TGGAATTCAAGCACAAAATGGTTTAGTGCGCGGCCGAGTGTACAATGCGCAAACAAACGTTTCGGTCGAAGGTGCTAAAGTGCAAGTCATTGAATTAGTCAAAGGAACCATTACCAAAGCGGATGGAACCTTTGAGATCACCGGATTAAAACCCGGAGTCTATTCTTTCAAAGCTGTTTCCATCGGATTTAAGGAGCTAATCATCAACGAAATTACAGTCACAAATGCACGTGCGGTAGATTTAGATTTTGCCTTAG
This sequence comes from Bacteroidota bacterium, assembly GCA_041169645.1. Classification (GTDB taxonomy): domain Bacteria; phylum Bacteroidota; class Bacteroidia; order Flavobacteriales_D; family Crocinitomicaceae; genus UBA952. The sequence goes on along the minus strand of JBEEIV010000044.1, from coordinate 3,073 downwards.
ATGAGCTTGTTTCCAACCAAAAAGAGGTCATTGTAAAGTCTTCTCCTTTTGTGAAAAAAGCAGAGTCACCTAATTCCTTGAAAACCTTGAATGCAACAGAAATTGAACGACTGCCCGGTGCCAACCGCGATGTGAGTCGGGTTATCGCCGCACTTCCAGGGGTAGCTTCAAGGGCTACATTTCGAAATGACATCATCATCCGTGGTGGTTCTCCAGGAGAGAATAAATTCTATTTGGATGGAATCGAAGTTCCTAACATCAATCACTTTGCAACGCAAGGTAGTAGTGGTGGTCCGGTTGGATTACTCAATGTCAATTTTATTCGTGAGGTTGATTTCTATTCAGGTTCCTTTCCAGCAAACCGCGCGAATGGATTGAGTTCCGTTTTAGCATTCAAAATGAAAGATGGTAATAAAGATGGTTTGATTAGCAACTTTTCTTTGGGATCTAGCGATGCAGGTTTGACCTTTGACGGTCCCTTAGGAAAAAAAGGGGATTTCATTTTTTCTGCTCGGAAATCGTATCTGCAATTTCTATTTATGGCATTGAAATTACCCATTTTGCCATCGTACAATGATAGCCAGTTCAAAATCAACTACAAGATCAATGAAAAAAATAAAATAACGGTGATTGGTTTGGGAGCCTTGGATAATTTCAGTTTGAATACAGGAGTAAATGCTTCCATCACGGATACAGCTGCCAGAGAATACAATAATTTCATCATCAATAATTTGCCGATTCAAAATCAGTGGAACTACACCATGGGAGTAAATTGGATCCATTTTGGAAAAAACTCCTATCAAAACATCGTTGCAAGTCGAAACATGTTGAATAATTCTGCCTATCGGTATAAGGATCGCATCGAAACACCAGCAAATTTATTGCAGGATTACCGTTCGTTTGAAGCAGAGAATAAGTTTCGTTTCGAGCATACTTATACGAAGAATGGTTGGAAAGTAAATGCAGGTTTTGCATACGAATATGCGCGTTATTTTTCTTCAACATACAATAAAATCATTGTGCAAGGTGCACCTTTTACGGTTGATTTTAAATCCAATCTTTTTATGAGCAAAATGGCTGCTTTTGGACAAGTAAGTAAAGCTTTTTTCAATGAGCGTCTCAATGCCTCCCTTGGATTACGGACTGATTTCTCCAATTATTCCAAAAGCATGATGAATCCCTTGGATCAATTGTCACCAAGTTTGTCCTTGTCTTACCGTATCAACGACCAATGGGCACTGAACGGAAGTGTGGCTCGATACCACCAACTTCCATCGTATACCATTCTGGGTTACCGAAATTCACAGGGAACGCTGGTGAATAAAGAGAATGAAGTGAAATATATTCAAGCGGATCACGCTGTTTTTGGTACGGAGTTTTTAACAAAAATGAATTCCCGATTTACATTGGAAGCATTTTATAAAAAATACAACCGCTATCCTTTCAGTATCAAGGATTCCTTGTGTTTAGCAAATGTGGGTTCTGATTTTGGTGTTATAGGAAATGAGGAAGTGAAGTCCATATCAAAAGGACGAACGTATGGAATGGAGTTTTTATATCAACAAAAGTTATTCAAAGGATTCTATGCGGTATTGGCATACACTTATGTAATCTCTGAATTTCAAGATAAAAACGGATCATATGTACCAACGGCATGGGACAGCAAGCACATTGTTTCTTTGACTGGTGGAAAACGCTTTAAAAATGGATGGGAGTTGGGAATGCGTTGGTTGTTTTCCGGTGGTTCTCCCTATACTCCATACGATGTCGACGCATCGAGTTTAATCCAAAACTGGAACATAAATGGACAAGGAGTCTTGGATTATGGACAATTGAACACCCTTCGTGAATCTAGTTTTCATCAATTGAATGTGCGATTGGATAAGAAGTTCTTTTTAGAGAAATTCACGATGAATTTTTATTTAGACATCCAGAATGCCTATGGCTATAAAGCTAAGTTAGCACCAATTTTACTTGTTCAAACAGATAATAATGGAACGCCAATTCCAGATCCGTTAAAGCCAGGATATTACAAAACAAAATTCATCGAAAATAGCAATGGAATTGTACAACCAACACTCGGAATCATCATCGAGTTTGCAAACAAGAAAAAAACGGTGTCGAAATAATGCGTGCATGAAGGATCACGAAAAAATCCATACCTTTGCACTCAAATTAGAAAAATAATGGCAACGAATCGAACTTTTACAATGCTTAAGCCTGATGCAATTGAAAACGGGCACATGGGAAAAATCATCGACATGATTATCTCTGCGGGATTCCAAATTAAAGCGATGAAATACACGCGTTTATCTGAGGATCAAGCGAAAAAATTCTACGAAGTACACGCTGAGCGTCCATTCTATGGCGAATTAGTAGAGTACATGACTTCTGGTCCAATCGTAGCAGCAATTTTAGAAAAGGAGAATGCAGTAGCAGATTTCCGTTCCCTAATTGGAGCAACGGATCCAGCAGAAGCTGCGGATGGAACCATTCGTAAAGCTTACGCAGAAAGTAAAGGTAGAAATGCCGTTCACGGTTCTGACTCCGATGAGAATGCAGAAATTGAAGGATTATTTCATTTTACAGCAGCAGAGATTTTCTAATTTCTGAAAAAGCATATTTTTGAAAAGACCGCATTGCGGTCTTTTTTCATTTTCCATCGCATACCATGAAGAATCAAGAAGCCATCGAAAAAAGAAGAACCTTTGGGATTATTTCACATCCCGATGCGGGTAAAACAACACTTACGGAAAAGTTATTGCTTTTTGGTGGTGCCATTCAAACAGCAGGCGCCGTTAAGAATAATAAAATCAAGAAAAGTGCGACTTCGGATTTCATGGAAATTGAAAAGCAACGTGGTATCTCCGTTGCAACATCTGTCATGGCATTTGAATACAATGGAAAACAAATTAACATCCTTGATACGCCAGGACACAAAGACTTTGCGGAGGATACGTTTCGAACCTTGACCGCTGTTGATAGCGTGATCTTGGTTATCGACTGTGCGAATGGAGTCGAAGAGCAAACGAGTAAATTGATGGAAGTTTGCCGCATGCGCAAAACCCCCGTG
>JBEEIV010000043.1:0-4364 GCA_041169645.1 Bacteroidota bacterium | reverse complement strand
TAAGGTGTTTTGAAAGTGGTGTGCATATTCCAAATTGGTAAGACCATGACTTTAATGCTTGTTCATTTGCTCTTTCTCCCAATGGAATGGTCAAGAAATCCGTGTTTTGGGACAATTTTGGACTGGTCGTCATCTGCTGAAAGTCCATGTAAATGAGGGAAGAATGTTCTCCGTTTTTCGTCTTGGAAGGGTTTTCCGATGTACTTGTGACAAGTTGTGCGTGAATGGCTAAGTGCATGCACCATGTTAATATAAAGAAACCAAATTTCATCAATCAAATTTACAATAAAAATAATCGGTTTTCAGAATTCTTAACACAGGTCAAGTGCAAATTGGAAGTTTGACGACTAACTTTGTCAAAAAAAACAAAAATGGAAACAAAATGGACAATTGATGGCATGCACAGTGAAATAGGATTCAAAGTGCGCCATATGATGATTTCAAATGTAAGTGGAAACTTCGGACAATTCGCTGCAGAAGCAATGACGTCAGAAGAGGATTTTTCTACTGCAAATTTTAAATTCAATGCGGCAATTGACAGTATCAATACAGGAGTAGCTGATCGAGATGGACATTTAAAATCCGCCGATTTTTTCGATGCTGCGAATCACCCAGAGTTACAGTTTCAATCAACTTCTGTGAAAAAAATCAGCGACAACGAATTGCAAATATCCGGAAACATGAACATCAAAGGAATTGAGAAACCGGTTACTTTGACAGCGGATTTCGCTGGAATTGCAGTGGATCCTTATGGACAAACAAAAGCGGGAATGAGTATTACCGGAAAAATCAAAAGAAGTGATTTCGGTTTGACTTGGAGCGCAGTGACCGAAGCTGGAAATATTGTGGTTGGTGACGAGATTCAATTGAATTGTGAAATTCAATTAATCAAGCAGTAATCAAGCAGAAAAGTGCTTAAATGAAAAAGCCACCGTTTGGTGGCTTTTTTTATTTCTTATTTAATTGTTTTTGAATTTGGTTGATTTGGATTTTCAAAAACTCAATTTCTTTTTGAAGGATTTCCAAATCGTGCTTCATAGATGTTTGAGTGAAGTCCGAATCAGAAAACTCATCGTCTGCTTGAGCGTCTTCCACAAACCATTTCGGAGTGCGATTTAAAATGCGCGATACATCAAATAAACGTGTTATTGAAATATCGGACACTCCTCTTTCTAGGTTAGAGTAAGCTGCTGCTGTAATTCCTAACTCATCAGCCATGTTTTGTTGACTGAGGTTTTGTTTCAATCGCTCAATGCGAATTTTTTCTGCTACCATTGTTTTCACAGAACAAATGTACAGCTACAATGGCAAATACAAGGATCTTTATACTTGAAAAAAACAATTTATAATAGGAGAAAAAATAGTTTGAATAAATATCTAAAAAGCACTTAACGCACTGTAAAACAATTATATAAATAAAATGTAATTAAATATAAATTTAAAAAATAACCAATAGTTATAATAATCAATAAAAAATTGAATATTTAACATGAATTCGGAGAAAATCAGCGTTTTTAAGGATGTATTCACCCAAACTTGCATCTTTTCGGCGTTTTTACTTAAGAAAAAGTTTGATTCAAGTTCACTATAATTCATAAACATGATAAGTGTTAGGACTGGTCTTCGTGAAGGAGTTTTAGGGCTGCATCAATATGACCGATTGGATCTAATTGGGAATTAAAAATACCGATGCATACGCCTTTTAGATTGAAAATATAGGTTACTCTACCTGGGATGAGTCCAAAAAGATTTCTGGGAACTCCGAATAATTTCCTAACTTTTTTGGCTTGATCAGACAATAATGAATAGGGTAATTGGTATTTGTTTTGAAAGGAAACATGAGCAGTTTCTGAGTCTGAGGATATGCCAAAAACAACACAATCTTTGTCCAAAAATTCCGTGTAACGGTCCCGAAATTCACAGGCTTCCTTTGTACATCCCGGTGTATCATCTTTTGGATAAAAGAACAAAACGAGTTTTTTCTTTCCGATGAATTCATCGATTTGAATGAGTTCACCGGATTGATTGGGAAGTGTAAACGAGGGACAAATGTCGCCAACTTGGATAGGATTATTCATGTAGTGCTTGTTTAAATCGATTCAAAACACGCTCTCTTGCAAAAGCATGATCGATGATTGGTTTTGGGTATTGTGGACTTCCGAATTCCGGAACCCATTTTTGTATGTATTCCTTTTGTTTGTCAAATTTTTCTTGTTGAGCCGTTGGATTAAATACACGAAAATACGGTGCAGCATCACAGCCGCAACCTGCTGCCCATTGCCATCCCCCGATGTTACTACCGAGTTCAAAATCCAATAATTTCTCTGCAAAATAAGATTCTCCTCTCCTCCAATCAATGAGTAAATGCTTGGTTAAAAAACTGGCAACCACCATGCGTACCCGGTTGTGCATGAATCCGGTATGGTTCAATTCACGCATACCAGCATCGACCAGTGGATATCCGGTTTTTCCTTCGCACCATGCTTCAAAGTGTGCTTCATTTTGTTCCCAAACGATCTTATCATATTGTTTCTTAAAAGATCCTTTGACGGAATGAGGAAAATGATAGATGATCATTTGATAAAAATCTCTCCAGATTAATTCGTTCAAATACGTTTCATTTTCTTCTTTTGCCATTCGTGCTAACGCTCGAATGCTCAGTGTCCCAAACCTTAAATGAATGCTTAACCTACTGGTTCCGTTTAAATTCGGAAAATCACGTTTTTCATGATAGTGTCGGATAATGTTATTTGCAACATTTCGGTTAGGAAAAGGATGTTTAATCTCTTCCTTAAAACCTAATTTCTCCAAGGAAATCAAAGGTTCGGTAATGCTGTGTTTGATCAGGTTTTGCGCATAACGCTCAGTTGGGTAGGATGCTAAGAAATAATCGGTCAATTTTGACTTCCATTTTCTGGCATAAGGAGTGAAGATAGTATAGGGTAGTCCATCATCCTTTAAAACCTCATTTTTCTCAAAAATCACATGATCCTTTGAGCCAATAAATGGAATGCCTAATTTTTCAAGTTCGGAGTAAATATGTTGGTCTCTTTCAAGCGCATATGGTTCGTAATCTCGATTGGAATAGACCTTTTTTACCATTAGTTCTTTGGCTAATTTCGGTATCAAATTACTAGGATTCCCATGATAAACTTTTAAATCGGATCCATAATTTTGATACACTCGTTTCATCTCTTTGATTTCTTGGTGGATGAAACGAACGCGTTGGTCATTTCGTGGAAGTTCGTTTAAAATACACGCATCAAAAATGAATATCGGTTGAACATTCTCGTTCTCTTTGAGGGCTTTATATAAACCAGCATTGTCCTCAAAACGCAAATCCCTGCGATGCCAAAAAAGTACCATAGTTTCTATTTACCGGCGTATTCTACACAATTATTTTCCGTCTCCCATAGTTTCACTGTCAAGGATAAGTGTGCAGGTAATTTTTCTCGCAATAAATTCCAGGAAACAAATGCAATGTTTTCTGCGGTGGGATTTAGATTGTCAAATTCGGGACAGTCTAAATTTAAATTACGGTGATCAAATCGCTCTGAAATTTCACTTTGTATGGTGTCTTTTACGGTTTTAAGGTCGATGACATAACCTGTTTCAGGATTTATGGGTCCTTCCAGCCATACTTCTAAAACGTAATTGTGTCCATGGTAATTTGCATTGCTGCACTTTCCAAAAACTGCAGCGTTTTGTTCGTCAGTCCAATCTGATCGGAATAATCGATGTGCTGCATTAAATGTTGCTCTTCTACTAACTTTCATGGGTAAGTGCTTGTTGTATTTCTATGTAATGTTCGGTCAATAAAAGTTGAAACCACGCAGTATATTTTTCGGGTTCGGTAAGGAGGTTTTGTTTAATTTCTCTCAATGATTGCCAATCAAAATTCATCGCTTCTGAGTAGTTTATTTGTGGATGATCATCTGTAAAACCAATGAAAACATGGTCAATTTCGTGTTCGACGAGTCCGTGTTCCAATTCTGCTCGATACGTAAAGTGAAAAATCTCTTTCAATGGAACCGAAAGTCCCATTTCTTCTTCCATTCTTCTCATTGCCGCAGTGAGTGTCTCTTCGTATGGTCTTGGGTGACTACAACAGGTATTCGTCCACAATCCCGGTGAATGGTATTTATTCAATGACCTTTGTTGTAATAAAAGTGCTCCATTGGAATTAAAAACCAATACGGAGAAAGCGCGATGAAGTAGTCCTTTTTCATGGGCCTCCATTTTTTCCATGAAGCCTATTTCTTCATCAGAAGGAGTTACGAGAATAACCTGTTCCATTCACTACAATAAGTTCAAATTGTGTCGTACATAGGACGTTAAAAGGATGCGCATTTTTCGGTAATTTG
>JBEEIV010000042.1:0-5521 GCA_041169645.1 Bacteroidota bacterium | reverse complement strand
GGACGGTAACAGATGGTGTAGGAAATACGGCGACAGCTGTTCAAACGGTTACTATTGTTGACGATATCGTTCCGGTGATTTATGCTCCAGTAAATGTGATAACCTATACGAATACGAATTGTGAAGCAGCTGGTGTAAACTTAGGTTTACCGGTAACTTCTGATAACTGTACCGTAGCAAATGTGGTGAATGATGGATTGGCTTCTTATCCACTGGGAACAACAACGGTAACTTGGACGGTAACCGATGCTGCTGGTAATACAGCGACAGCACAACAGTTGGTAACAGTGATTGATTCGATATCCGCAACACCAGTCATCACTGATATTTCTGTGAACCTTCTTACGACAGGTCCTGTTGCCATTACTGCACAGGATGTTGCAGGTGGAAGTTTCGATAACTGTGGAATCGCCACGATTGTACTTTCTAAATATGAATTTAGTTGTGATGATCTAGGTGTAAATACCGTGATGGTAACCATTTATGATAATAGTGGAAATCAATCTCAAGCGACAGCAACCGTGACTGTTCTACCTAGTGGGTTTGATTTAGATTTCGATGGTATTGATGATGGATGTGATACGGATATCAACGTAACAACGATCGATGTTCCAAATGGATTTACTCCGGATGGAGATAATTACAACGACAAGTTCGTTATTCCAGGATTAACAAATTATGCAACAATTGAGTTGAGTGTATACGATCGTTATGGACAGCTTGTTTACGAAAGTACGAATTACGCAAATGATTGGGATGGTACTTCCATGAAAGGAATGGATCTTCCAGACGATACGTATTTCTATGTATTAACTCTTGATGGAACTGAAAATCGTCAAGGATACGTTTACATCAACAGAGTTAAATAATAATGAAAATTAAAAAGAGAGAAATGAAAAATAATTTTTCAAAAATCACCTTCTTATTTACCATAGTGGGAACGATGGTTGCATCTAGTTTAGATGCGCAATCTGATCCTAGTTTTAGAAGAAATCAATTTAGTGCGCTATTGGTTAATCCAGCTCACGCAGGTGCAAATGCTTACGATAATGTAAGTGTATTAGCATCGAAATCGTATGTTGGATTCACTGGAGCACCAAAAACAATCGCTGGAATTGGTAATTTCAAATTGTTTAACAATTTTGGTTTAGGTGTATCGGCCTTTAATGATCAATTAGGTCCAATTAATACGACCCGTGCCTCTGTTGATTTTGCCTATCATTTAAAATTGAACTCCAAATGGAAAATGTCTCTTGGATTACGTGGGTCATCAAGTTCAATTAACATTGATTTACCATCGTTAACTACAACGCAATTACAGGATCCACACATGCAATCAGTATTGAGTTCTGGAACTTCGTTTGATGCTGGATGGGGAATTTTAGCATATAGCAAGAATGTTTATGTGGGGATTTCTCAACCTCGATTGATGAATACGAAATTCATTAATGCGAATGTGACAGATTATGTGGAAGGCAAAAGTTTTGTTTCCTATGTAGGGGGCGATTTTAATTTAAATAAATTATGGTCTCTTCGTCCAGTTGCGATGGTGCGATACGTGAAATCGATGCCTACCATGATTGATGTTTCTACTACATTCTCTTACAAGGAAATGTTAGACCTTGGATTGAATTTTCAAGTGGGAAGTAATTTTGGTGTTATAGTTGGACATGAAGTAAATAAGAAATTGTATGTTGGATATAATTACACTTATCCAATTTCAAGTTTGAACCGTATTTCTTCTCAGTCGCATGAATTGGTTCTTCGCTTGAAGTTGAATGCTAATTCATCTAGCAAATTCCAAGGACCAAGATTTTTCAATTAATTCCAGTTCAGACTTTCATGAAGTACAACTCTGTCATACTCATTCTTGCGTTCTTGAATGTAATCATAGGCTTTAGTCAAAAGGATGAATACAAACTAACAAAATCATGCTTTAACTCCTCATTCGATGATTACGGCGTGCGCAGATTGAGCAATCAATATTACATCGTTTCGGCTTCCATTGAATTGGATAGTACCGTTCGTATGGACGAAGAATCAGGTAAGCCTTTTACGGATTTATACGAGGTGACAGATTGCAAACGGAAGGATGCCTACTTTTTAAATGCATCCACACAGGAAAATTGGATCTTGAGTTCCATGCATAATGATGGACCCATTGCTCCAAATCGATACGGAAATATTGTTTTTTTCTCGCATAATAATAGCCAAGAACTACAATCCAAAATGGGGATTTATTTCTTAGTAAAAAATGGGAACGCCTGGAATAATGCACAACCATTTCCGTTCAATTCTAGTGAATACAATGTGGTTCATCCGTTTTTTGACGAACGATCCAATCGCCTCTACTTTGCTTCAGATATGAACGGGGGTAAAGGGGGATTTGATCTTTATTACGTATCCTTTTATGGTGTAAATTTTGGCAAAATCGAGGCAGTTGTCGGGGTGAATGGGGCTAAAAATGAATTGTTTCCATGCCTCAGCGATGGAGGTTTGTATTTTACATCAAACCGCGATGGTGGACTAGGACTGTATGATATCTATGCGTATGCGCAAGATAAAGTTGAAAACCTTGGTCCAGAAGTGAATTCTGCTTTCGATGAAGTAGATATGTTTTTTATCAACGACATCAACGGATTTGTTTCATCTAACCGTGATACAAAAGGTTTGTCAGATGACTCTTATTTCTTTGTGCGTACGAAGAAAGAACAATTGGTTGTAAATGCGGATGCCTTGGCGAATGCCGCTGTTGAGTCTAAAATCGAACGCAGCAAAGAAGCCTTAGGGATTCTGAATGCGTCAACAGCATCAACGATGATGTTAGATTTGACCAAAGCAACCATGACTGACATCGTTTCTAAATCTGAGGAACTTTCTAAAAACCTAGCAGAGAATACGACGGCTGTTTTTAATAAATTAAATTACTTTTCTGATACCTTAAAGGAGCAAATCCTGAACACAATGACCGCGGATTATAACAAGAAAATGGCTTCCATTTCTGAAATGAACCGCATCATTGAAGCATTAAAAACGGAGCGTGATCCTGCGGAAATCGAGGAGCTATTGAAAGCGTTAGAATTGGTGATGAACGAAATATCTCCTGAATTAGCGCAACAAAATCATGCACAAGTAAATCAAATTCGAGCGAACCTGATGGAGCGCGTTGATATTTTAGCAAAACAGGCTGACTACGATAACAAGTTGACTGAGACGGCTAAAATCATCTTCGCAGAAGTCATTGCTTTGCCAAGTAATGCACAAAATGATCAATTGAAAGACCAATTGGTAGCTTCCTTATTGGAAAATTTAAAAAGTGATGCGCTTGCACCAATTCAAGCAAACATCAAGCAAAACGAAGCCGAACAAAAGTCCTTGGAAGCACAGTTGAAGGCAAGCTTGGAGGAATACATTGCGAAAGGACAAGTGAAAGATCCTGCTGCTCTCGAGAAAATTGAGGCGCTTTTGGCAACATTGGAGCATACCACTGACCCAATGCGACGAGAAGAATTGCTGAACGAAATTTTGGCGCTCATGCAATCAAGCGAACCAGCATTGTTTGAGTTGAATAAGGGAACGTTAGCTGCGTTGAATGAAAACAATGCTGAATTAAAAACATTAAATCAGGAGCTTTTAGCAACGAATCAAAAGTACAATCAGTCGTTTAATGACAACTTCGCTCAATTGGCGAAAAACGGATATAAGTTGACACCAGAACAACTGAAAAATGAAATCGCAAAATTAAACCAGCAATTTGGCATTGATGTGTCGAATAGCTTTTATCCGGATTCACCGGTTATTAGTCCGGAAATGTTACAAGAGTTTTTGGCCTCTCACCGTCCAAACAACATTCTTTTTGGTTTTGACTCCTACGAACTAAAAAAGGAATACCATAAAGAACTATTGGATTTAATGGATTTTCTTGGTAGGTATCAGCAATTTCAAATTTATTTAGATGGACACACGGACAATGTTGGTCGTGCAGCCTATAATTTGAAATTATCGAAAAATAGAGCGAATGCTGTAAAATCCTATTTGATGAAACAAGGAGTGAAAGAATCCTCGTTTGTACTCACGCCACATGGTCTTTCTGATCCAGCAGCTTCGAATGCAAGCAAAGAAGGTAGACGCTTGAACCGCCGTGTTGAAATTCGATTGGTGATCCGTTAACAAGGAATCACTTCTTATCAAACTTTTCAGCTGTTAAAAATCTTAACCTTCGTTTAGTCAAAATAGCTCCAATTCGCTTATTTTTGAATAAAAAAAGAGCAGTATGGAAAGAAGGAGTTTTCTGACACGGATGGGATTAGGTTTCTCTTCGCTCGTTGCGTTTCCATTATTTTCGTGGACGAAAGAAAAAGAAGGTATGAAAGAAGGTCAAAAAAGCATTTTGCGCATTCGTCCGCTTGGATTTCAATGGGAGACAGCGGATCCATTTTTATTTTGTGTTCATCACGAAGATTTTTTTCCGAAAGGAAATGCGCAGTTAGGACCTGATCCGAGTTTGTTTCAAGGACGTCACATGGGACAAGATTTCATCGTGAAGGATGGATTTCGCATGTACCATGGTTCAACCGTTCCAGGATTCCCTGGTCATCCTCACCGTGGTTTTGAAACAATTACCGTTGTTCGAACTGGTTTGGTGGATCATGCAGATTCATTAGGAGCGGCAGGACGTTACGGTAACGGTGATGTGCAATGGATGACCGCAGGAAAAGGTGTGCAACATTCCGAAATGTTTCCGCTCTTAAATCAAGACAATGATAATCCACTGGAATTATTCCAAATTTGGTTGAATTTACCCAAGAAAAGTAAAATGGTGCAGCCACATTTCAAAATGATTTGGTCCGAATCGGTTCCGAAATTTGATGAGAAAGATGCACTTGGAAATCAAAGTCACATTGAAGTACTCGTAGGTAATTTGGGCAAACACCACGCGAAGAGTGCCCCACCTAATTCATGGGCGGCAGATGAAAAGAATCATGTGGCAATATACAACATTCACCTCGAACCAAATGCCGAATGGACCTTGCCTGCAACAGAAGCAGGTGTCAACCGGACCTTGTTTTACTACGAAGGAAATCGTTTGAACATCGCTGGACAAGAAATCCCACATTACCATGCGGTTGAGGTAGATCCAACGGTTTCATTAACCTTGAAGAATAGCGAAGAAACGTCGAAGGTGCTTGTTTTACAGGGACGACCAATTGGTGAGCCAGTTGTACAACATGGACCTTTTGTCATGAATACCAAAGAAGAAATCTACCAAGCGTTCGACGATTACCAAAAAACACAATTTGGTGGCTGGCCTTGGTCGCGCTACGACCAAGTGCATGCAGCCTCAGAGGGACGCTTCGCCAAACATGCCGATGGACATGTGGAGAAACCGGAAGGGTAGGTGGATGTGAAACAGAATGAATGCAGATTGATGAATCATTTATTTTAGAATCCTTAAAGAATTATTATAAAAATAAAAATTCCAGTTAAAATTAAACCGATAATACCAAGTATTTTTCCAGCC
>JBEEIV010000041.1:0-5144 GCA_041169645.1 Bacteroidota bacterium | reverse complement strand
GTTTTCCCCATACCTGGTCGCGCTGCGAGAACAATCATATCCGAACGTTGCCAGCCGGAGGTAATTTTATCCAAGGCATGAAAACCTGTAGGAACACCGGAAACGCCGTCTGTATTTTGCGCAGCTTTTTCAATTTCCTGAATGGCTTCACGAACAACAGATTGCATGGAGCTTACCTGCTTGCTCATGTTGTTTTCGGCGATTTGAAATAAATCGGTTTCTGCGGCATTGAGTAAGTCAAAAACGTCGCGTGTTTCATCATAGGAGTCCCGAATGATGTCACTACTCACTCGAATCAATTCACGTTTGATGAATTTTTCCGAGATAATACGCGCGTGATGCTGAATGTGAGCGGAAGAAGCCACTCGATTCGTTAGACCAGCAACATACGCTGCGCCACCGGCTGCTTCTAATTCACCATTCTTCTGAAGACGGGAGGTAACCGTTACTAAATCGATGGGATTGGTCGAAGCAAATAATTCGTGGATGGCTTTGTAAATAAATTGGTGTTTCGGGTCGTAAAAACTATTCTGATTTAGAATATCGATGGTGTCATTGACCGCATTCTTTTCCAACATCATCGCCCCGAGGACAACCTGCTCAATGTCAACAGCTTGCGGGGGTATTCTTCCAAGTTCGTTAGCAAATTGAGCTTGGGTTTTTAGACGTGAAATTGGTTTTCGATTGTTATCCGGGCTATCCATGTAACAAATATACGGAATCGCAAATCAACCTTCCATGACCTGATTCAAATTCTTTTGAAAAAGATGTAAAGGGTACTTATGAACAATTGTTAATATCACTTCAATGCGGCGATTGCTTCCTTGGTGCCAATGTGTCGTGTGATGTAATCAACGGATTTTTGTGGACTTCTAGCCGGGGAATGAGACCTACCGTAAAAGATGATTTGTAAATGTAATTTATTCCAGGAGGACTTTGGAAAAAGTGCTTTCGCGTCTTTCTCTGTCTGTTCTACATTTTTTCCGGATGTGAGTCCCCAACGCGTCAATAAGCGGTGTATGTGCGTGTCGACGGGGAAAGCGGGGTGACCAAATGCTTGTGACATAACCACCGATGCCGTTTTATGTCCAACTCCGGGTAAAGCTTCTAGGCCTTCAAAGGAATTCGGAACTTCTCCCTGGTGTTTTTCTAGTAGGATATGAGACAGTGTCCAAATCGCATAAGCTTTTTTTGGTGATAAGCCACATGGACGTATGATCGCTTGAATTTCTTCGATGCTTAATTGAATCATATCAGTCGGATTCGATGCTTTTGCAAAGAGTAGGGGCGTGATTTTGTTGACGCGTTCATCGGTGCATTGAGCAGAAAGTAAAACAGCAATCAACAAGGTGTACGCATCCGTATGATCCAATGGAATGGGTGTTTCTGGATAGATTTTTTCCAGTTCCGTCATAACAAATGCCGCTTTTTCTTTTTTTGTCATTTTAATAATATCCTAAGGTGAGTAAATGGATCCAGCGATCTTCCGTCATTAAAAAATACAGCATCAGTAATCCACTTGCGAAGCGTGAAAAATAAGAACCCATGATAAAGAATGCATCCCTTTGTCGGTAGCGAAGAAATACAAATGGAAGTATAAAAAACGGAAAAAGGACGAATTGAGCCCAATAAAAGGTAAAATGTACGGGTATCTTTTGTTCGAATTCCATGCTATATGAAATCACCTGAATGGGTTGATGTAAAATAGCTGTTTTTTCGATTTTCACAAAGGGATTGGTATCGAAAAAGTGATTGGCAAACGCGTTTAGAAAAAGTTGTTCGCCTGATTTTGTTCCAGCCAAACTGACAAAATTCCCATTCATGCTTTGATATGATTCTGTCGAATAATGAGTGATGGTATGATTTTCCATCCGGGTTGGGAGCAACAAGTCCAAACAAAGTACAAGGATTAATACCATTCCGATATAGGCAATGATTCGATGCAACAAGAAACGATATCCAGAACGCAATCGATCGTATAATGCATTTAATTCAGCCTCCTCTTTGCGTTTTCTTTCTTCGTATTTTTCTTTGGCATTTTGCCTATAAGCAGCATATTGATCTTCAAACGATGCAGCATCTTCTTCTGAAGTTTCTTGGTCAGTTTCACTGCCTTTTAAAAGTACATTGTAGGCTTCTTGAAGTGCAACAAATTTTTGCTGCGCATCCTTGCTTTTGTTGACATCTGGATGGTACTTTTTTACTAAAATGCGGTAGCGTTTGCGTATTTCTTCCTCTGTGGCTCCGGGTTTTAAACCAAATAGTTTATAGGCTGATCCACTCATTTTCTTGAATTTGTGCGATGCTTAAGTTACGCTGAATTTTGCCATTTTCGGTTCGGATAAGCGGTGCAACACAAAAATATTTGGGAATCTCATGTTTTTCAAATCCTTCCATCCAGTTGGACTTATCCAATTCGTTTTCTTTTTCCATGATGAGGATCAGTGCTTCACCCCAGATAGGATGTGGAATCGATCCGAGTATGAATGAGCCATCAATATTGAGGGAAAAGCGCTTTTCTAATTCTTCTACATGAATTTTCTTCCCTCCACTATTGACAACAAAATCTGCCCTTCCTTTCCAGATGAAAGACGTTGGACTCAGTAATTGAACACAATCATTCGTATGAATGAACGCTTGCTGCAGTTCAGGGTAATGGATGGACAAACAATCGGCTTCAACTGTAAATGAGATTCCGGGTAACGCATGGTAACTTGGGTCGCCCCCAATTTCACGAAGTGCAACATGCGAAATGGTTTCAGTCATCCCATAACTTTGAAAAGCACGAATCTGTTCCATTTTTAACTGCTTGACGATTTCCGGGTGGATGTCGGCTCCGCCTATCAAAATGTGTTTGACTTGTTTTAATTTGGTTTTTGATGTTTCACTCGAAAGTATGCACGCCAATTGGGCGGGAACCAGGGCAACAAAATCGATGGATTCATGGATACCTTCAAATGGATCTAAGCTTGGTTCGGATATGATCAGTTCATAATTCCCCACGATGGATCGAATTAACATCATTTTACCACCAATGGTGTCCGGGGATAAACATAACAAGGCACGGCAATCTGCTCCAAGTGAAAAGTACTCAATTGTCTTGTTTGCAGACACCATAAATTGCTGCTGTGTAAAAGAGCACGTTTTCGGCGGTCCGGTGGAGCCCGATGTGTTAATCTGTATGTCCTTTCCGTGTTGCCAATCAGCACAAAAGTCGGCTATTTTCGCTTGTGTTTCCTTGCTTAATTGATGGTACCTAAAGCGTGCGTTCATGATCAATATTCAATATCCAAATTGAACAAATTTTTCAATGTGTGGAGGTTTGGATTTTTTCGAGCAAGTGCATTGAATTTGTCTTTACCAGTTAAGAATTTCGTTTCTTTTTCTGGCTCTGTACTCATGGATATCTGAATGTCAACATGGAAATTTTGCAAGCTTTTACGCATGAATTCAATGAACCCAATCAATTCTGCTTGAATGTAATCCATTTGAACTTGATTGTCAACTACGATACCAAGTACTTCATCACTGATTAAAATAGGATCTCTTTTGATTAAGGCGTTATAGAACGTTTCGAGTCCGTTTTCTTTGACTTGATAGGCGTATTGTTTCCAAAACATTTTAACATGCTCGATGCTAAATCCTTCCCTCGGAAGATCCTCAAGTTTCCCTTGCTGCTGGGATTCTTTGATTTTTTCCAGAGATTCTTTGATGGATAGGTGCTTGGTTTGGATGCTCCCCTGTGGACTAGTGAGAATTTTTGATTCTGTCACTTCTGTAACTGGAGTAGGGGTTTGAACCGATTGTTTATTAACCGGTGCCGTTGTTTTAGATTTTCGTAAACTTTGATTTGGGTATGGAAGAATATCAATTCGTTCCGTCAGTCCTTTTTTTTTTCAGACTCCTGTTTCAGTGAACAGAGTTGCATAAGTGCGACTTCGATCAGTAATCGCTGATTTTTAGAAGCCTTATAATCGACATCTGTTTTACTTAGAATTGCTAAGGCGCGCATGATGCGTTGCGCATCTATTTCTTTTGCTTGCTCTGTAAAGCGCAATCTAACCGTATCAGGAACCTCCAATAAATTTGATGTACGTGCATCTTTGCAAACGAGCAAGTTTCTGAGGTGTTCACCTAATCCAATGACAAATTGATGTCCGTCGAATCCTTTTTCATAAATGTCATTTAAGATCAAAAGAGCAGTAGAAATATCTTCCTTTTCTGCGGCATCCATGACCTTGAAATAGTATTCGTAATCGAGAATGTTTAGGTTTTCCAGTACATCCTTGTAGGTCAAGGTGTTTCCAGCAAAGGTCACAATCTGATCAAAAATCGATAAAGCATCTCGCAGCGCTCCATCCGCTTTCATTGCGATTTGGTGAAGTGCTTCCGGATCAGCTGATACGCCTTCCTTTGTCGCGATTTGTGCTAAATGATCAGCAATGTCTTTCACGCGAATCCGATTGAAATCAAAGATTTGACATCGTGAAAGTATGGTTGGAATGATTTTATGTTTTTCCGTCGTTGCCAGAATGAAAATGGCATGTTTTGGCGGTTCTTCTAAGGTTTTGAGAAAGGCATTAAATGCGCTTGACGATAACATGTGTACCTCGTCAATGATGTAAACCTTGTGTGTACCAAGCTGAGGTGCGATGCGTACTTGGTCAATCAAATGACGAATGTCATCAACAGAGTTGTTTGATGCAGCATCTAACTCATAAATGTTCAACGAGTTTCCCGTGTGAAAGGATTGACATGAGTCACATTGATCACAAGCCTCCATTTGTTCCGTTCGATTGAAACAATTAATGGTCTTTGCAAGGATTCGAGCGGTCGTTGTTTTTCCAACTCCACGTGAACCACAAAATAAAAATGCTTGAGCTAAGTGGCCACTTTTGATGGCGTTTTTGAGTGTATTCGTAATCGAATTTTGTCCCACAACCGTATCAAAGGTTTGTGGACGGTATTTTCTTGCAGAAACGACAAAATCACTCATGGAACAAATATACCGTTTAAATTCTAATTGTCAATGCTTGATGAGGTGATATTGATACCGTTTTTCTGGCGAAATGATCACTAATTGATAAGTTCCTGCAGGGATCGAATCAAAATGGAGTAGTGTTGATTCAATTTTTCCATTTTGA
>JBEEIV010000040.1:0-5004 GCA_041169645.1 Bacteroidota bacterium | reverse complement strand
ATAAAAACAAATAAAAAACGTTAAAAAACCACCTAAAATGAAAAAAAATGACTAAAAAACGTCAAAAAGTGAATTATTGCTTGATTATATGTTTGGTAATTTGCAGCTCATTTTGACCATACTAAAATTGAATGAAATAACTACCGGGAGCCAGTTTATTCGTAGCGAATTCCATAGGGTATAACATGGATTCATTTCCGGTTGATGTAATAAACCTACTCTTTCACAATTCGTTTCAACACTTTTTGACCATTTTCACGATTCGTAATTTCGACAAAATACATTCCGGGTACTAAGTTTTCCCCATCGAATTCCATTAAAGCACTAGCATTTTCTCGCGTAAAGAGGAGTTTACCATTCGATTGTATGAGTCTAACAGTGAGATTCAGTGAAGGATCAGAGCTTAATGTCCATTTCGACGTAAACGGATTCGGTTGAATCGAAACGAGTGTCATCCATTTTGGGTAAATACCCGCTGATTCACATGTGCCTGGTGTGTATGAAAGGACACCTCCGTGAAACATCGCTTCGCATGAATTGGAGTAGGTGATGGAATCACATCCACAAACGGGATCGTAAACATCTAAACAACAAATCATCGAGTCAATCAGTGTGCTATCTACACAGGTCAAGACAACCGTCGTATCTTGTATACAAGCGCCATTGCATTGGTAGGAACTTTGGAAAAAGGACGTAGAATAGTTGATTCCGTCTGAACCGATCATGCTGCAACCCGAAAGCATCACACAGCCTGAATCACTTAAAGCCCAACCAAGAGGCATGGCACATAATCCGAAATCAACTCCAAGTGGAATGACGACACACGTGTCGACAAAGTCTTTTTCCCATACTGCGTTAACATCCGTTTGTGACTGCACCTTCGACCAAAAAATAAGGCAGAATAAAAAAAGAAAAATCACTGATTTTTTCATGGTTCTATTTATGTATGTATGATCTTTAAAACTGCTGTTTTAACTGCATTTATTACTTGTTGAACTTGTTCATCCGTCAAGTTAAAATATACAGGCAAGGAAATTTCAGTCGAATATTTGTTCCACGCTTCCGGGTAATCATCCATTCTGTATCCCAAATTCTTGTAGGCTGTCAATAAGGGCAATGGTTGAAAATGAACATTCACAGATACATCTTGTTCGAAAATCTCTTGAATAATCGCGTCACGTTGTTCCTCACTGATATCTGAAATTCTTAACTGGTATAAATGGTAACAAGTCTTTTTATCTGAGGTCTGATGCACCGGTCTGATGGCCCAAGAAGTTTGTTTGAACCCGTCATCGTAGGCATCAAAAATTGTCTTTCTACGATCGAGGTTTTCTTGGTATCGTTCCAGTTCAATGAGTCCAATTGCTGCTTGAAGGTCCGTCATGTTGCACTTGAATCCTGGCTCCATGACATCGTAACGCCACGCTCCTTTTTGTGTTTTGGCCAAGGCATCTTTCGATTGTCCATGAAGGATTTTAATGCAAAATTCCTTGTAGATTTCTTCGTGATCAAATCCTTCTGGAAGATTAAAACAGATGGATCCTCCCTCTGCTGTGGTAAGGTTTTTCACCGCGTGAAACGAGAAACAAGTCACATCGGCAATCGCTCCGGACATTTTTCCTTTATAACTTGCTCCAAAACTATGTGCTGCGTCTGCAGCAACCAATATGCGACCAAGTTTTTCTTGTTTTTCGTTGGAGGACTTGAAAGATGAGCGATGCGCCTCAACGAGTTGATAAATAGCATCGTAATCACATGGATATCCGGAAATGTCCACTGGCACAATCACTTTCGTGCGTTCTGTGATTGCCGCATTGATTTTTTCAATCGAAATATTGAAATCCTCCGAGCTGATGTCCACCATGACAGGTGTTGCCCCTGTGTGCAAGACAACATTTGCACTTGCGCAATATGTGTATACGGGAATGATGACTTCATCTCCTGGGCCAACGCCCCACCAACGCAATAAAATTTCCATTCCAGCTGTCCAAGAATTTACGGCAACGGTAGTTTTACAACCACAATATTCCGTTATTTTTTTTTCGAATAGTTTCGTTCTTGGTCCAGTAGTAATCCAACCACTTTTTAGTGCAGCTGTTACTTCATCAATGACTCTTTGGTCAATACGGGGAGGTGAAAATGGTATCATGTAACAAAGTTAATTTTTATATTGAAATCTTGTAACATCCTCTAAAGGATGAACGCTGCAATCCTCGGAATGCGTATTTTTGTGTAAAATCGACCACATGAAAAACCCACAAGTTGATGTCTTTATGTCGAGCCTGAAAAAATGGGAACCTGAATTGTCAAAATTGCGTTCCATCGCATTGGAATGCCATTTGGAAGAAGGGTTTAAGTGGAAACATCCGTGTTACATGCATCAAGGAAAAAACATTTTTTTGATTCATGGATTTAAGGAATATTGTGCCATCTTATTCATGAAAGGATCGCTTTTGAGTGATTCAGAAGGTCTTTTATTTCAACAAACCGATCATGTACAATCGGGAAGACAGATTCGGTTTACTAGTGTGAAAGAAATCGAGGAAATAGAAACGATTTTGAAACAATACATTTTTGAAGCCATCGAGGTGGAAAAGGCTGGGTTGAAAGTTCAATTAAAACCACATGAAGCTTACGAAGTGGTAGAGGAATTTCAGCAAAAACTCGATTCAGACAACGAATTGAACGATGCATTCTACGCATTAACTCCTGGGCGTCAACGCGGTTATTTGTTGCATTTTTCCAATGCGAAACAAACGTCAACGCGTATCAGTCGAATCGAGCAAGTGCGTTCGAGAATTCTCAAAGGAAAAGGATTAACTGATTGCATTTGTGGACTTTCCAAGCGCATGCCTAATTGCGATGGATCACACAAGTATCGTTAATTTGATGATAATTCACTATTCAGTCGTTCAAATAAATCTTGTGCTATTTTATTGCGGTTGAAGTGCTCCGAAACGTATTTTCGTCCATTTTCACCTAGTAATTTCCGCTTATTTACGTCATCAGCCAATGTTAAAACGGCTTCTTTCAGATGGTGTACATTTTCTGGCTCCACAAAGATTCCTGCTTCCGCACGTTCGATGAAGTGCATTCTTGCCTCTCCATCAACAGCAAGAATCAACGGTAATTTCATGGCTAAGGCTTCAAATATCTTGGAAGGAATGGCACCTTCGAATAAGGTTAATTTTCGCAAAGGAACCAGTGCAACATCGACCGTTTTCAGAATCATCGGCATTTCTTTTTTTGAAACGGGTGCTAAAAAATGAACATGGGTTAAATTCAACTTTTGTTTCATTTCAATTAACTCTTCCCTCAGGGGTCCAGCTCCTTGTAAAATATAGTGAATGTCACTTCGGTCTTTCGTTTCTTGTGCCGTTTTCAAAATCACTTCAAGTCCTTGCGCATGACCAATGATCCCGCCATAAAAATACAAGACGTCCTGTTGACTGAAACCATGTCGCTCTCTAAAATCACTTGACTCAATTTTGTCTGGATTATAAAAAGCAGTATCAACGCCGTTTGGCAACCAATGGGTTTTGACGTGTGGAAATCGCGTGCGGATGCTGTCAACGATGCCCATTGTTTGACCTGTTACCAAAACAGACCGTTTGTAACATGTCGCTTCTAAACGATAGGCGAGATTTAAAAGTGTTCGATTGTTGACAATATTCAGTTTTTCAGCACTTTCGGGCCATAAATCTGAAACATTGAAAATTAATTTCGACCCGAGTTTTTTACTCAATTTCATGGCGCTCCAACCTAAAAACAAGGGAGGACTTTCAACCATTATGTAATCAAATTTACCTAGTTTTTTGCCGCGAAAGTAGGAGCTTGCTACGAAACTAAAATAATTTAATAATCTAGATACAATCCCTCGTTTTTTGGAAACATAAATCCAGGAACGCGTTACTTTGATCCCTTCTATTTCTTCCTGACGGTTTTGACCATTTTGATAGGACTCAAAAATTTCCATCTCCGGATAATTCGGTAACGCGGTCAATACTTCTACATCAATTCCTTTCGTTTTTAAACGGACGGCCAATTCATGCAGTCGGTTTTGGGGCGCTCCAATTTCAGGTGGGTAGTATTGCGTAAGTAAAAGTAGTTTCATTGCTATTGAATCGACAAAGGTGAATTACTATTTGGACGACTTATCATGCTTTTGGTTCAAGTGGTTGCACGGATTGTTTTTGAAGTACCGTTGCGAATAGCGCGATAAAAACTATGTAGAATACAATGCCTGATTGCCTTTGAAGCATGCTTTCAAATAAGCAATTCATCATCAGACTAAAGACTAAGAATACATACAATGCATCCTTATTTTTGCGAGCTTGACGTATGGCAAAAAACAATAGGACCATAAAAATCAGGATGCCGATTAACCCTATTTCTGCAAAAATCTGTAAAAATTGATTGTGTGGGTTGTAATTTTTCTCCATTAATTCGGTTTGATTTAATGCAGCGAGCTTTTTTTGCATTTCGTCTTCCAAATTTCCGAGTCCAACACCAAATGGATGTTCCAGGATGATTTCTCCAGTTACGGTCCACACTACCAACCTTACCTGGTTTCCGGACATGCCAGCTGGATGTTCTTTGATGAAATTTGAGGGAGATTGAATGTATCGTGCAACCAATGAAGAAGTATGTGAAAGATTGTCTTGCAGAGATGGTTTCATCCAAAACAATACTTGTATGGAGAACAATCCGCCTAAAAGAAAAGCGCTAAAAATCCATTTTGAAAAGGTTTTCCATGCCCATTGTAAAAAGACACTGATCAAAAGAAGTCCCAACACAATCATCCCAGATAGACTTTCAAGTGGTAAATGAAGAACGATCAAAAAACTCATGATTCCAATGGTAGCAATTTTCCAAGCCTTTGATTGAAGGTTTGGGAGTTCGGTATATAAGTAATAAATCACGAAGGAAAAGAACGCTGCTACATAACTTGGATGATGGGTATTGGCAAAGGATGATGAGTGAAAATAGCTAGATTGTCCTGTC
>JBEEIV010000039.1:0-3020 GCA_041169645.1 Bacteroidota bacterium | reverse complement strand
TATAAAGACCCATCCAATTTGCTCGTGTTTTTTGAAAATCATGATACAAAAAGATTCAATGAATATTGTCCCAATATTGCTGACTACAAATTAGCACTGACCCTGATTGCAACAACACGTGGTATCCCACAAATTTATTATGGTAGTGAAATCGGAATGAAGGGAAGCAAGGAAGTGGGAGATGCGGATATTCGTAGGGATTTCCCAGGAGGATGGGCTGCTGATCGACACACCGGATTCTGTAGCAGTGAGGATAGCAAATGCCATGCATATCAAACAGGAAGAACACCAGAGGAAGAAGCGTATTTTCAATTCACGAAGACCTTATTGAATTGGAGAAAAAACAACAAAGTCATCCACGAAGGAAAATTGATGCAGTTTGTCCCAGAAAACAATGTCTATGTTTATGCGCGCTACAAGGAGCCAAATGGAATATACGATATGCCAGGAAAACAAGTCGTCTTAGTTGTGATCAATAACGCTACAAAAGACGAAACGATTCACTGGGACCGTTATCAAGAAATCATTCAGGGTAAACAAGGAGGTACGGATGTCATCACACATCAAACAGTGAATTTTGATCAGAAAACCACTGTGATTCCTGCAAAAACCGCGTATATTCTCGAATTAAAATAGGCATGAAAAATATACTCATTTTCCTTTTCGTATCAACGGTCAGTTGGGGTCAAAACGCTACGCGACAATTTGTGTCCGTTGAAAAAGCAGGCAATGGATATAAGGTAGTGGTCTCCGATGGGACCTATCATTTTTCTGCTTGGTCTGGAAAGATCGTCGAAACTTCGTTCATTCCAAATGGACAAAAGCAGCCGGTGTCATCACATGCAGTAGTGGCGGTAATGAATTCAGAATTACTCAAGATGGATTCAACTTCAGGGGTTATTCATCTATTTACCTCAAATGATTTGGTAATTGACATTCAAAAAAAACCATTTCAGATCAGTTACACATACAAAAACAAATCAGTCATATCGGAAAACTGGGGATATGAAAAATCCGAGGAAGTTGAAAAAATACATTTCAATTTAACCCAGGATGAGATGCTGTATGGCGCAGGTGCACGAGCGTTGGGAATGAATAGGCGTGGGTATCGCTTGCAGTTGTACAACCGCGCGCATTATGGGTACGAAGAACATTCGGAATTAATGAATTACACCATGCCAATGGTCGTTTCGAATAAATGTTATGCCATCCATTTCGACAATGCACAGATTGGTTATTTGGATTTAGATTCCAAGAAGAATAACATATTAACCTATGAAACCATTGGTGGACGCAAAACCTATCAAGTGATTGTTGGGGACGATTGGAAGGATCTTTTGTCAGAATATACGGATTTAACAGGTCATCAACCGATGCCGCCGCGTTGGGCATTTGGGAATTTAGCGAGTCGCTTCGGATATCATTCGGAAACTGAGGCACGAAATGTCGTGAATCAATTTCGAAAAGATTCGATTCCGTTGGATGCCATCATCTTCGATTTGTATTGGTTTGGAAAAGAAATCCAAGGTACACTTGGTAATTTATCCTTCTATACGGATTCCTTTCCACATCCAAAGGAAATGATCAGCGATTTTAAAAATCAGGGAGTGAAGACCGTACTGATTACAGAGCCCTTCATTCTCACAACTTCTAAAAAATGGCAGGAAGCAAGTGATAAAAAATTATTAGGTACCAATGAACAAGGCACTCCTTTTACCTATGACTTCTATTTCGGAAATACCGGGTTAATTGACGTGTTTAAACCAGAAGCTAGAACATGGTTTTGGGATATTTACAAAGAGCTTCATAATTATGGAGCACGCGGTTTCTGGGGTGATCTTGGAGAGCCAGAAGTTCATCCAGCAAAGTTAAAGCATGTGGTTGGTTATGCCGATGAGGTGCACAATATTTATGGTCACGAATGGGCTAAGCTCATTTATGAAGGTTACCAGAAAGATTACCCGAATGAACGTCCTTTCATTTTGATGCGTTCAGGAAGTACTGGGACTCAGCGCTTCGGCATCATTCCGTGGTCGGGAGACGTGAACCGTACGTGGGGTGGCTTGCGTCCACAAATGGAGATTAGCATGCAAATGGGCTTGCAAGGAATTGCTTACATGCACTCTGATCTTGGGGGTTTTGCAGGAGCAAATGACGATCCGGAATTATACGTGCGCTGGTTGCAATATGGTGTGTTTCAACCGATTTTTCGTCCACACGGACAAGAAGAAGTTCCTAGTGAAGCCATTTTTAAGGATGAAAAAACCAAACAATTGGCGAAAGAAGCCATCGAATTGCGTTATCAATTGTTACCTTACAATTACACCTTGGCTTTTGAAAATCACCTCGAAGGAACACCGTTGATGCGTCCAATTTTCATGGAAAATAATGCTGCTTGGTCTGATTCCATCGCTACAGCATACATGTGGGGAAGTTGTTTTTTAGTGAATCCAATTACCAAAAAAATTAGTGAGAATACATTGCCAATTGAGGTTGTGCATGGACCGGCTGGTACTTGGTATGATTTTCATTCTGGGAAGGAGTTGAAAAATATGAGACCAACTCATTTGACTTATGTTCCTCGTTCGAAAGAAAAAGAATATTATGAGACAAATCTTTATCAAGCAACAAATGGTCAATTATTCCTCATGGGTGGACAACTTACAAGTATCCCCGTTCTAGTCAAAGGCGGATCATTCGTTCCAATGTCCCCAATCATTCAGTCTACGGAGACTTATGTTGATTCAACGGTAACAATTCATTACTATGATGCTCCTGACTTAACTGAAAGCAGCGGAATGTGGTATGAAGATGATGGTTTGACCAATGAAGCATATGAAAAAGGCTTGTTCAAATTGTTACACATGAACATGAGTCAGCACAAGAAAAAGACTAAATTGTCCTTCGAACCGACATATGGTGCAAACATGAGTCAACATTCATTTAAATTTGAAGTATTGATTCATTCATCCCGCATGCCAAAAAGTATTTTTGTCAATGGATCGAAAATGAAAGTGGAG
>JBEEIV010000038.1:0-4748 GCA_041169645.1 Bacteroidota bacterium | reverse complement strand
TTTCACGGACTTCTTTGACTCCTAATATTTCTGGTGGATTTCCACCTCTGCCCGGTTTGAACATAAAAATATGCTCACTCACCAATTGTGCATAATCTTTATCCGGAGTCATCATGTAGGTTGTAAAACCTCGTTTTTCCGCCATCTTTGCAACGGTTCCTACGACATCATCTGCCTCGTAACCAGGAACCTCTAAAATGGGAACATTGAATGCTTCCACAATTTGCTTGATGGGATGAATCATGGATCGTATATCTTCCGGCATTTCTTCGCGGTGGGCTTTGTAGGCTACAAATTCCTCTTGGCGATGGGCAGAACCTCCCGGGGGATCAAAGACAACGGCTAAATGTGTCGGCTTCTCGTTTTTAATCACGTCGATTAAAACATTAGTAAATCCAAATGCTGCAGACGTATTTTGACCTTTAGAATTCACCCTTGGATTCTTGGAAAAGGCAAAATAAGCGCGGTAAATCAGCGCATACGCATCAAGTAAAAATAGTTTTTTTGGTGTATCGGCTGATAGCATTAGCGTTTGATTGAAAATGGATTAAATGTACTTGGTGAAAACGATTTTGAAAAACTTAACGGAACGGTCTTCGACACAAATAACAGTTTGGTGTGCAGATCGCCTGTAAAATGAACATTTGCTGTTTCTTTCGTCATTTGAGCCATCACCTTTAGAAATGCACCATCTTCGAAAACGAAATGAACTGGAACACTGATGTTTGTGTTTTTCCGTGCACGCATTTTTACCTTTTCATCAAAGGAAAGCTGTCCTATTTTTTGTTGGTCCATTTCAATATAAAATAGTGATGGTTTAACTTTAACCGGTAACCATAAGTTGTTTTTTACGGTTAGTTTCAAATTGAAATCAAACTGTTTAGCGCTGGTCCCCTTCATTTCGATTCCATCGTAACTAACGAACTCAATAGGTTCGTCCAATGATGAACAAGCGCAAAGAACAAAGAACAATAGGATACTAATTACTTTCATCCGCCATTAATTTTGTGTAGTTATCGAAAAAGTATGGGATTGTTTCAATCCCTCGGTAAAAGTTAAAGAGTCCAAAATGTTCATTCGGAGAGTGAATGGCATCACTGTCTAAGCCAAATCCCATCATCATTGTTTTCAATCCGAGTTCTTTTTCAAACATAGCAATGATTGGAATACTCCCTCCACTTCTAACTGGAATCGGTTTTTTACCAAACGTTTTTTCATATGAAAGACTAGCTGCTCTATAAGCAATGGAGTCGGTTGGGGTAACAACAGGTTCACCACCATGATGTGGTGTGACTTTTACGCGCACTCCTTTAGGTGCAATGGATTCGAAATGACGAACGAATAATTCGGTGATTTCTTCTGACGTTTGATGGGGAACTAAACGCATGGATATTTTTGCATTTGCCTTTGAAGGAATAACGGTCTTTGCTCCTTCGCCAATATAACCACCCCAAATGCCATTTACATCCAATGTTGGTCGAATGGAACCTCTTTCCATGGTTGAATATCCCGTTTCACCAAAAGTGTCCTCGATTTCCAATGCTTGACAATAGTTTGTGTGTGAAAAAGGTGCTTTTCCCATCTCATTTCTTTCTTCGGCCGATAATTCTTCGACTGAATCATAAAATCCAGGAATGGTGATTCTACCATCTTCATCATGCAAAGAGGCAATCATATCCGTTAAAATATTGATTGGATTTGCAACACATCCGCCATAAAGTCCAGAGTGTAAATCCCTATTTGGACCAATAACCTCAACTTCTACATAACTAAGTCCTCTTAAACCCGTAGTGATAGAAGGCACATCGTTTGCCAACATTCCAGTATCACTTACTAAAATGATGTCTGCATCCAACTTTTCTTTGTTTTCTTTGACATAAATTGCGAGGTTAGGACTACCAACCTCTTCCTCGCCTTCAATCATAAATTTAACGTTACAAGGAAGCTCATTTGCAGACAACATTGCTTCAAATGCTTTAACATGCATAAACATTTGACCTTTGTCGTCACACGCTCCCCTGGCAAAAATAGCTCCTTGTGGATGTAAACTTGTCGTTTTGATTTGTGGTTCGAATGGTGGTGATGACCATAATTCGATTGGATCCGCAGGTTGAACATCGTAATGACCATAGACCAAAACAGTAGGTAGATTGCGGTCTATTATTTTCTCTCCATAAACGATGGGGTGTCCTGCCGTTGGAGAAATGGAAATATTTTCTAAACCAATAGATTGCATCTGATTGGCGAGTTTTTCAGCACAAACTTGAACGTCTTTACTATATGCCGGGTCAGCTGAAATCGAAGGAATACGCAAAATATCAAGTAATTCTTGTAGGAATTTATCTCTGTTTTGTTCAATATAAATCTGTGTATTTTTCATGCATTGAATTTAAGACTCAAAGTTGCGAAAATTCATTGGTTTTTGGTAATTCAAACATTATATTAATTTTGTAATGCAACCATTTTCAAGATCAAATGGTCTTATTGTCAATTCGATAGATTATGATGAAACATTTACGCTTTTATATTGTCGCTATTTTTGCTTGCTTGAACGTGCTTTCATATGCACAACCGATTACTGTTACCACAACTCAAACGCCTCAACAACTTGTGGATAATGTCCTATTAGGTTTTGGTGTAACAGCATTGAATGTTACCATCAATGGCAATCCACTTTTAGCAAATACACCACAAAGCAATGTTGGGTTTTTTACAAATACCAATCCTGCATTCCCGATTGATAGTGGGTTGGTCCTTACTACAGGTAACGCCTCCGCTGCTGTCGGACCAAATTTTTCCTCTTCTTTTACCAATAACAACCCGCCAACTCCACTGGTGACGTCCGATCCCCACCTCAATGACATTGCAGCAGGGTCCGTTACGAATGGGGTTGTATTAGAATTTGACTTTATTCCACAAGGGGATTCCGTGATATTTAATTACATGTTTGGCTCAGACGAATACCCAGAATTCTCACCTTCTTCATTTAACGACGCTTTCGGTTTGTTTTTATGGGGACCAGGAATTACCGGTCCTTATGTTCAAGCTGGTTATCCGAATGGGGGTATGAACATTGCAACCATACCTGGTGGTATTCCTGTAACCATAAATAATGTTGGTGACGCATCCAACACGAATTATTATGTGTTTAATGAAACTGCTTCAACCTTAACGTATGGAGACGCCATTCAGTACGACGGAACCACTGTAAAGTTGACCGCGGCGGCTGGGGTACAATGTAATCAGCTATATCACATTAAATTAGCAATATCCAATGTTGGTGACCAATCATATGATTCAGGAGTATTTTTAGAGGCAGGAAGTTTTAGTTCCGCTGCTGTAGATGTAGCCGTGGCAACTGTTTCTGGAGATACAACCATCGTGGAAGGGTGTACGTTTGCTGATTTTATCTTTACGCGTCCGGCTGGACAACTTAACGACACATTAATCATCAATTATACCATTGGTGGTGTGGCACAGGAAGGTGTTGACTTCAATAACTTGATTAATCCTATTACATTTTTACCAGGCGAAGATTCGGTGGTCATTAATTTAACACCGATTCAGGATAACATCACCGAAGGATTTGAGTCTGTGATTATCTCCGTTGAAATCATAAACCCTTGCGGGGATACCATTATTTCTTCCGGAACCATTTACATCGGAGAAGGGCCTATAATCAACATAACCGAGAGCGACCCGCTGATTTTATGTGCAAGCGATAGTGTTGTGTTGAGTGCTTCGGCATTTGGTGGTTATGCACCATATCAATATGAATGGACAACGATGTCAGGCGTTCCCATCAGCACGAATGACACAATAATAGGTGCAATAAGTCAAAATGGCTCTATACAATATTTGGTTACAGCAACGGACAACTGTAACTTCTCGCAAACAGATACGGTAACCCTTACGCTCAATCAAACTATTGCAATTGACACGATTTTTGTTGGGCTAGCAACCTGTCAACCAACGGGTTATGTATCCGTAATGGCCAGTGGACTAACGGGTGTTCCTACCTACAATTGGACAGGTCCTCCGGGATTCATTGATGCTTCTGTTTGGCAGAATATTCCTTCAGGGATGTACTACATCACGGTTGAAGATGATGTTTGTTCCGTTTCAGACAGTGCATTTGTTGGTATACAAAATGCGCCGGACGCAGAATTCTTTGGAACACCTGATCAAGGGTGTGCTCCTTTTGATGTTGTCTTCCAAAACAATAGTTTGAATGCGAACACGTATGCCTGGGATTTTGGAGATGGTCAAACCGCTTCAAGCTCAAATTTAAATAACGTTTCACACACGTACAATGGTCCTTTTGGAATCTATACCGTTCGACTCATTTCATTTCAAGGTACGCTATGTTCGGATACAGCATTTTACTTAATCCAAGTAGATGTTTGTGGGTGTACAGATCCGATTGCTTTAAATTACAATGCCGGTGCTAATGTTGACAATGGAAGTTGTATTTATCAAACGGGGTGTACAGATCCAAACGCCTTGAATTATGATGCAAGCGCCGTGGTTGATGATGGTTCCTGTTCGTATCCAACACCAATTGTAGAAGCGCCAAATGTATTTAGTCCAAATAATGACGGCACAAATGAAAGTTATTTCCTTGAGACAAAAAATGTGGTGAAGTTAGAATTGGTGATTTTAAATCGTTGGGGAAATGTTTTATTTGAAAAAACAGGAGAAGACTTATTAAATACACCTAGTAATAATCCTGCTTGGGATGGAAAAAT
>JBEEIV010000037.1:0-8394 GCA_041169645.1 Bacteroidota bacterium | reverse complement strand
ATTCCTGCGTGACCTGAAACATCTTGACTTAAGGCAAAATCTTCCATGATGCTCACCTTGCCTGCTTTTTTGTACACGTTCAAGTTGCGGTCATTCAACAATGCTACACCAGCACTATCATACCCTCGGTATTCCAGTCTTTTTAATCCCTTAACAATGATGGGAAAGGCTTCTTTTTTACCAATATATGCTACAATTCCACACATAAATCAATACGTAGTATAAGTCAAAATAAGTTGTGGTTTCTTCTTGTTACTCGTGTTTGGTCCATTAAAAACAATGCGTTCTGCAGAGTTTCTAAAATAAACAGGAGAAACAACCACTCCGGTATTATCAATGTTATCAGCAATGAGTGCCTGTGTATACGTCCTCAAGTCTATCGCAAAATGTTTTTTGCTGTCTACGTAAGAACCAATGACATTTAAATTAGCCAATTCCGTGTCAGTCGATTTCAATCGTGCGGCAACTGAAACAGCGGATCCAGGTTTATATCTATAGCCATTTTGGAACTGAATAGGTAAGGTTAAATCAGCACGGTGAATGACCACATTTTTAGGTAAATTATCTAAACCTGGGATTTTGATCACTGCTCTCTGACGAAAAGCTTGCGCATAAAACGTGGTTTGTCCTTTCGTGCTATCTTGCAATACCATCTCCAAAGGTGTGCCAGAATGATCTGTGTCGATGTGAACAAAATCAGCTGCTTGGCTATTCATCACTAGATCATAACTTTTCTTGACGCCATTTTGCGTATAATATATGGTCAATTTTGACGCTGCATTATTATTGATGTTGAAATACAAAATGGAGCCTTGTCCAATGGATTGAGTTGGATTATTTACCTTGACTTTAAAACCCTTGAAAAAACTTTGAAAGTTCACATTGGAAGCAAACGTTCCATTTCCTGAAGTTGACTCTTCAATGATGCTTTTCGCAAAGTTTGTATCAATTGGGATGCGCAATTGTGGTGCGAGTGTATCTCCATCCACTACTGGATTTGACAAAGGCTTGGGAACAATGGTTCCTTGCCCATTCACTACGAGGTTTCCTGGTTTAACCGGTTTAGATGAAAAATCATAATAGACCGAGTCCATTGAAAGACTGTCACTCAGTTCATACACTTCAAACGTTTGAGCGCTTAAATCACCGTAATAACCAACGTATTGCAATGCAAGAACACAAGAATCATATACGATGGTTCCAATGTCTCCAAAATTAGGATTTAATGATTTCAAACGGAATTCTGTGTATAAAGACGCATTCACCTTCCCGAATTTTGGATCGATGTAGCTTCCAAGCAATACATTCGCCATATTATCCGTAATGGTCGAATCATCATTAATCGTGTAGGTGATTAAGTCGAACGTATCTGTTGTGATTCCATTTAATAATTGATCCGGATCAATCGCTGGTTTTCCTATTTCATGCTTGTTTTTTTGACACGAAACCAATAGGATAGATAATAATAAGACAACAGCTGAAAGTCTCTTCATAAGGATGAACAATAACGAAATTAGGCTAGAACAGATTCTTCCATGACCTTATCAAAGAATGCGGAAAGTTCTTTTCCTTGATTCTCTTCTGGGACATAGTCCAATTTTAACGCAGAAGACTGATCATATATTGCTTGGAGATTTGGCGATAAATTTTCACAGGCAATGTTGATTCCATCCGCAAATTCAGCAAACACTTTGGTAATATTCTCATGACTTGGGTCTTTCAACTTATCCGTAATTTCCGCTGGAAATCCATCAAAGGTCAATTTCTCGTGAAAACGTTTATCCCAAGGAGTTGAAAAATCATCGTTATAAAGGCTATAAACAACTTTGGTGTCCTTGAAGTGTGGATCCTTGTTGTAGATATGTTTAATGTACAACGCCATAATTCCGGTCATCCAACCGTGGCAATGAATTACATCTGGCTGCCACCCTAGTTTTTTTACCGTTTCCAATACGCCACGTGCAAAAAACATAGAGCGCTCATCATTGTCTTCATGGAATTTGCCTTTTTCATCTTGCAAGGTAGTTTTGCGTTTGAAATAGTCTTCATTATCGATGAAATACACCTGCATTCTTGCCGCAGCAACGGATGCTACTTTAATAATCAGCGGGTGGTCATGGTCATCGATACAAATATTCAGTCCAGAAAGACGAATAACTTCATGCAATTGATGTCTTCTTTCGTTGATGGCACCAAAACGAGGTGTAAACACACGAATTTCTTTTCCAAGATCTTGAACGAGTGGCGGTATTCTGCGAGCCGTCGATGAAATTTCGGATTTCGGTAAAAAAGGGAAGATTTCTTGCGAAATAAAAAGGATTTTTTTCTTTTCCATTCAGTAGTGATAGGAGTACAAAATTAAGAAATTTAAATGAACTTTCATAAAAAGCAATAGCTTTGTCGACGATTCTCTCAATCTATGTCTAAAGTAAAGGTCATTCATACCGCAGAAGCGCTGAAAAAGTTTCGTGATCAGTTGGTCGAAAATTCCCTCACTTTGGGATTTGTTCCCACTATGGGCGCTTTGCATGAAGGGCACTTAAGTTTAATAAAACGATCTTGTGCTGAGAACGATTTTACCTTGGTTAGCATTTTCGTCAATCCCAAACAATTCAACAACAGCGAGGATTTAAAACAATATCCTAGAACATTGGAAGCGGATTTAGCCCTGCTTTCCGAATGTGAGAATTGCATCGTTTTCGCTCCTACGGAGGTGGAATTGTACCCAGAAAACGATGGGTTCATTCCGGTGAAATTGGGTCGACTTGGAGCAGTTTTGGAAGGAGCTTTTCGTCCCGGACATTTTGAAGGAGTGGTTCATGTAGTGCACAATCTTTTTCGTTTAGCTGGTGCAAATAGTGCCTATTTTGGTCAAAAAGACTTCCAACAATTGGCCATCATTCGATTTTTAACCCAGCATTATGGCTTTTCAACACGGATAGTTTCGTGTCCAACCGTTAGAGAACCATCCGGACTTGCGATGAGCAGTCGAAATACCCGATTAAACGAAAAGGAACGAAAGGAAGCCCTTGTCATCATTCAAGCATTGCGCTTGGTGGAGGATTCTAAACGAAAAACACCCATCTCAGCAGCAAAAGAAGCAGCGGAAAAACTATTTCAGACGAGTAATTTAAGCCTAGAATACCTGGAGATCGTGGATCCTGAAACCTTAAACGAACTGAGTGATTGGCAAGAAAATCAAATTTGTTGTATCGCTGCTCATTGTGGCAGTGTACGTTTGATTGACAATTTATTATTCTAATCCGTTTATTTGAATTATTTTTGCCGCGGAAATTGTTATGTTAATTCAAGCTTTAAAATCTAAAATTCACCGCGTTCGTGTCACACAGGCTGACTTGAACTACATCGGCAGTATTACCATTGATGAGGCATTAATGGAAGCTGCTAATTTGATTGAGGGTGAACGTGTACAAATTGTCAACATCAACAACGGTGAGCGTTTCGAGACCTATGTGATTAAAGGAGACCGTCAGTCAGGGATGATTTGTTTGAACGGACCAGCTGCACGCCGCGTAGCTGTAGACGATGTCATCATCATCATTGGGTATGCCTTTTTGGATTTTGAAGAAGCTAAAACGTTCAAACCATCGTTGGTTTTTCCAAATGAATCCACGAATTTGTTGGATTAATTTTCTTGGTTTCATTTCTTGAAACTAGTACCTTTCCAAAAAAAACACATGTCGAGACTGTCGTACATTCAAACTAAAATTGTTTCCATTGAAGAAGCAAAGAAGCGTATTGCCTTGTATCAAATGCAAAATGCAAAAGTAGTTTTTACAAACGGCTGTTTTGATGTGCTACACCTTGGACATGTTGGCTATTTAGCTGCTGCCGCTGATTTAGGACAACACCTAGTCGTGGCAATTAATTCAGATGACTCAGTCAGAAGACTTGGAAAAGCCCCGAACCGTCCAATTAATCCAAATGAAGCGCGGGCTACCCTAATTGCCGCACTTGGATTTGTGAGTTTGGTGGTTGTTTTTGACGAAGACACGCCGTTCGAAGTCATTCAAGCATTGAATCCAGATGTGCTTGTGAAAGGTGCCGATTATGATAAAAACGAACAAAATCCAACATCTCCCACCTATATTGTTGGCTCTGATCTTGTTCGCCAAAATGGGGGAAGGGTAGAAACCATTGATTTGGTTCCAGGATATTCTACGACTCAAATTTTAAAAAAAGGCGCGAATTGATTACGATCCATTCACCGCAATTTTAACGCTTGATCCTTGTTCTTTTTCTTGTTCTATTTTCCAGGTGTTTAAGGTCTTCTTCAGCTTCGAATCACTCCTTTTCTTTATTTGATTGGGTGGGACTTGTTTATTCGAAGGGCCAAAGTGAATCTTTATATCCTCTTTTGGGAACACTTTTGGGACGTACTCTTTTACCGAAGTGTCTTTTCCAAAGAACCCAAATTCCGCTTTCAACATTGATTTTGCTTGAATTTTCTCGTTTTTTCTATATTCCTTAGCCCTATCTTTTCTTTCTTCTCCATCCCAACTATAACTAGGATTATCCACTGTTCCATACATGCGTAAAAACAAGCGAATTCCCGTTCCGTCATCGATTACAACACCAAACTCGGACTGGGTAAGTTGTTCCTTGAGGTCTCTAAGCCGAAAGGCGAATCGATAATCAATTTCGTTCTGAAAGGAATGTTTCCCACTTAAATCGATATCCAAAGCAGAGGAGCGGATAGTCGTTTTAGGAATTTCAATTCGCCCATGTTGGATGTGGATCGTCTGCTCCATCGTTTCAAAGGCAACATCGTTCAATTTTCGTTCGAACCAGTCAATGTTGTTGTTGCCCAATACCAGTTTCCCTGATGTCGTCCTTAGGCTTTGTGCAATGTCTCGAAAGGACGATAGATTTTTCAAATGTCCTCCTGTTATTTTCACATTGATTTTTGCCGTTAACTTTTTTTCATCGATTCCTTTTCCAAGATGAAATGGGGCTTTCAAGTCCAAAAATACATCCGCTATTCCACTGATGTTCTCTTCCTTTACTACGCTCTGGTCAAAATTCTTCCATTCACCGAATAAGGATTTAATGTTCAGTTTCTTACTGGTTAGGTTCGTACTCAACTCAAATTGCGCTGGCCATTTTTCTTCGATGGTCAGGCTACCTTCCATTTTAGCTCCGGAATGAATCACCCCTAACTGAGTTAACTCCAAACAATGCTTTTTCAGCTGAACGTTACTTTTAACCTGTTGATAACGGTGTGTGCCGTGACGCATATGTTGGATGAGAAGTTTCAACTCTCCCTGCACATGTTCCGGAAAGGTATATGTAGGTTTAGCATTCATTTTATGATCCTCATTTGTCGCACTGAAGTCTTCCGTAATTAAATGATTACTAGAAAGGTTCAGGTTTGATGTTAGATTTCCAGAACCATTGTAATATGCGAATACATTTCCTAGGTTTCCGTGAACAAGCAAATCACTAGTCCCTACTTTCAAAGTGGCATTCATGATTCCAACCTGATTTCCTTGCAGAAAAATTCCGCCATTCAATCCGCTAAAAACCCTGCTGTCCTTGCGGAATTTGAAACCTATTGCTTTCATCATAAGTTTCCCCTGAAGGTGTTCCAAATCGAGTTGATCGCTCTTCATATTTGTCGCAAGACGCAGTTTTGCATCCACATCAAGATTTCCCTTTATTCGGTCTATATTGGGGAGTTTAAACAGCGCATGTAGGACGGGTAAATGAAGGATTCCTTTAGCATTAGCTCTGATTTTTGGATGCTGAAAATCACACAGCTCACCATTTCCGAAAAAAGAGCCACCAATAGTATGAAAACGGAAATCTTTCAGTGCGAGTACTTCGCCTGATACAGTTTGATTATCGTAATATCCATTCAATGCAATTCCTGAAATTTTTTGTCCGAATGTGGGTTCTATCAGGAATCCTTTTTCTAGGTGAAAATCACAATGGATTTTCAAGGAATCTAGCGCGCCCGATTTCCCTTTCACACTCAAGTGTATGCCAACTTCCCCTTTTCCTTTCAAGGCTTTCACTTGGTTATTCGAATCGAACATCAGTTCTTTTACCAACTCCTCAATGTGGATGTTTTGAGAGTGCACATCAAAATGGAGCTGTTTTGGAGTCGCCTCACCAAGGATAGAAAATGGTAAATTTTCAAAACGCAATGTTGACCTTTTCACGGAAAAGGTTCCATTCTTTTGATCGACAGCAAGTGCTACTTGAAATTTTAAGTCCTTGTTTCTCAACAAGGTGACTTGTCCACTTTTTAATTTTAACATCCTAAGACTCCCAAAAGTCCCTAATTCAAAGAATCGTGCACTAAGATCCCCTTTCAACAAGGTTTCATTTATTTTCGTAAAAAGCGCATGATTATGCTGCGCATCCTCGTAGGACAAATAAAATGAATCAACGCTTACCTCCTTTAAGGACAATTTAAAATCAGCATTGGCATTGCTCGTCATCCGTTTGAAAATGTCATAATTAGGGTTCCCTTTGACATCAAAACGAATTGCCATTTTACCTGGACCTACAACCATCTTTTTCACATGGTATTTTCCCTTGTAAATATCCCAAGGATTAAAGGTCAAACGCAGCAAATCCGTATATATGAGTGTGTCCCTTGACGGTACTCCAGGTGAAAACTCAAGGATGTGTAGCTGATGAAAGTCAACCGATACATTTGGAAAGGTGGACCAAAACGTGAGTTCCACATCGGATACATGCACGGGTGTCTTCAATTGCGCATTCACCTCCTTCAATGCCATTTGGCAAATGCGGTCTTGGAAAAGATAGAGCAACAAGGTGATCACTAAAACCAAACAAACAAGTGGAAGGAAGAACCATTTAAGTAAAAGCCGAGGGAGAGATTTCATGATGCTGTAAGGGATTTAAACGCAGATTAAGTAAAAGCGAAATCACTTTTCGTTCACAATGAACGTGGAAATTCAGGTTTGTCACATTAATTTTAAGCTAATTGGCGCTCAAGAAATAATAAATATGTCGAGATGAGTTATCTTTGTGGTCTTAATTTCATTCCAATGAGTCATATTGAACTTTCTGAACAGGAAATCCTGAGAAGAGAATCCCTTCAAAAATTACGTGATTTGGGCATTGACCCTTATCCCGCTGCGTTATACCCCGTTGATGCCTATGCACAACAGTTAAAGCAGGATTTTGAAGAAGGTAAGGAAGTTTGTTTGGCAGGAAGAATGATGTCCCAACGCATCATGGGTAAGGCATCTTTTGCCGAATTACAGGATGCTTCTGGAAGAATTCAGGTGTATTTCAACAGGGATGAGATTTGTCCTGGAGAAGACAAAACACTTTATAACGAAGTATTCAAAAAACTGCTCGATTTAGGTGATTTTATTGGCGTAAAAGGTCATGTATTTAAAACGCAAGTGGGTGAAATTTCAGTTCACGTACATTCCTTTACCATTTTAAGTAAGTCGTTGCGTCCATTACCGCTTCCGAAAACAGATACGGAAGGAAACGTACACGATGCTTTCACTGATCCGGAGTTGCGCTACCGCCAACGCTATGTAGACTTGGTTGTAAATCCAAACGTGAAAGATGTTTTTGTGAAACGCACCAAGTTATTCAATGCCATGCGTCAGTTTTTTAATGACGCTGGATACATAGAAGTTGAAACACCCATCCTTCAAGCAATACCAGGAGGAGCCTCAGCTCGACCTTTTATCACCCATCATAACGCACTGGACATTCCTTTGTACATGCGCATCGCCAATGAATTGTATTTAAAACGATTGATTGTAGGTGGTTTTGATGGTGTCTATGAATTTTCCAAAAACTTCCGAAATGAAGGGATGGACCGAACGCACAATCCAGAGTTCACCGCCATGGAAATTTACGTTTCTTACAAGGATTACCATTGGATGATGGACTTTACAGAACGTTTGTTGGAACATTGTGCCATGAGTGTAAATGGTACAACGGTTGCAACATTCGGTGAACACACCATTGATTTCCGCGCTCCATACAAAAGAGTGACCATGCGTCAGTCGATCATTGATTTCACTGGATTTGACATTGATGGAAAATCAGAGGATGAGTTACGTGCTGCAGCAAAGGGAATGGGCATTGCCGTGGATGAAACCATGGGCAAAGGGAAATTAATCGATGAGATTTTTGGAGAAAAGTGCGAAGGCAACTATGTTCAACCCACCTTTATTACGGATTATCCGAAAGAGATGTCACCATTATGTAAAGTTCACCGCAATAATCCTGAGTTAACAGAACGCTTTGAACTCATGGTTTGTGGGAAAGAAGTGGCAAATGCATACTCCGAATTAAATGATCCGATTGATCAACGCGAACGATTTGAAGAACAATTGCGCCTGCAAGAAAAAGGAGACGACGAAGCCATGT
>JBEEIV010000036.1:0-8377 GCA_041169645.1 Bacteroidota bacterium | reverse complement strand
AATCTGCGCTAATTTAAAGTGTCCTTCGTAGGGATTATTTGGACTTTTATATGATTTTACTGAGTAAACGTTCAAGGTGTCCAATCGATCTTCTGTTAGGATTTCAAAGCGAACCTGATTGACCTTTAAACGATCAATGACATGCTGTTCTTGTCCCCCAACGACGTAATATTTTGGAACAACTACCGAATCAATGGCAGCATAAGATCGATACCAAGGAATGTTTCGTTCATACGGTTTAGTTCGGTCATAAGTCAACTCTTTCAATCCTGTAATTGGATGAACAGGAAAAGAATGCTCATATCCTTTAAATGAAATCGAATCAGCTTGCTCACTCAGTTTATAATTATAAGCGTACTGTGTTAAATTTCGAGCCCACGTTTTTGAAGCCCTGCGTTTAGCTTCAATTTCCATGTTATTGGTTGTCGTAAATGAAATGATTCCTTCGATAAAAGCCAGGGTTGCCTGAACGCGTTGTGGAAAGGGTTTCAACATGTGCGTTTCCACGGTAAAACTGATGGAATGAAATAATGATGCATAGCCCATCGCATAACGTGGCAAATCATTAAACGCATGGATTCCTTGAGCAGGCGTCTCTCCTTTTAATTCAACATACGGAAACAAGTCCCAGCCTTGTTGTTTGACGTTCTCCTCCAAAAAAGGAATACATTTCCCATAGATTAGTTCACTCATTTCAGGAGACATTCGTTCCTTCATGGACGCAATGTAGGTCAACGTATATTGGTAATCCGCACCGTTGGAAACGTGATTATCGATGAACACATCTGGATCTAAGGCATGAAAAATCCGAGCGAATGTAAAAGCGTTTTTCGAATCCATTTTGATGAAGTCACGATTGAGGTCAAAATTGCGGGCATTGCCTCGAAAACCATATTCCTCTGGTCCATTCTGGTTAGCGCGACTGGTCGATGAGCGATTCATCATTCCACCGACATTATACGCGGGAATAAATGCGATTAAAGGGAGTTTCTTTCCGTCCTTGGTCTCCAATGGTTTTCCTTGTGCAATCCACTGATCTAACCAAATCAAACAAGCATTGATGCCATCCGGTTCTCCGGGATGAATGGCATTATTGATGAGAATCGTTGTTCCAGCAAGTGCTTTCGAAAAAGTACGTGTAGAATCCTTTCCTCCATTGATGACAAACACGTAAATCGGCAATCCATAATCGGAAGGACCCATGTTGTACATGGAAAGTTCCTTATGTGCTTTTTCCAGATTCTTGAGGTGTTCAATTAACGCTGGATACGTTGGCGAGGTGTTACCTGTCCAGTTGGATTGAGAAAAACAACCACTTGATACGAATAATAAGAAGGCACTAAATAAAAGGTGATTCATTTGAAAAAATTAGAACAGCATAAATTTCAACGGCAAACGAAGGTAAATTTTAATTGGCTTCCCTTGTTCACGTGCAGGAATCCAATTTGGCATTTGACGGTATAGCTCGATGCTCACATTGACCAAAGAAGGCAACAATTGGGCATCCAAGTTTTCGATATAAAAATCATTAATTGCTCCTTCCACATCAACAATAAATCGGATAATCACGCGACTAGAAGTACCTTCATTATTGGAGCTCTCATCATTCAAAAATGAATCAGGAACCGTCAAATTTTCATGGACAAATTTGGATAAACCTTCATACCCACCTTTAAACTCTGCGTCAACAAAACTAGTATCATCACTCAGTTTATTCTCGGAAGGGTCCATCTTGTCAACTGGCACAAATGATTCCAAAATCATCTTATCGGCATTGGCGATACGTGCATTTAATTGACTTTTCTTCAAATCCCTTAAATTCGGGTACCACATCATCCAGGTGGATTGATCATCCAATTCATAGACCAGTAAAAATCC
This sequence comes from Bacteroidota bacterium, assembly GCA_041169645.1. Classification (GTDB taxonomy): domain Bacteria; phylum Bacteroidota; class Bacteroidia; order Flavobacteriales_D; family Crocinitomicaceae; genus UBA952. Next base: position 6,499 of record JBEEIV010000036.1, on the reverse strand, counting down.
TTTACCAATGCCCAGCATTTTCAGGTTCAGGATTGCTTTTTTATGTAGAATATCCAATTGCACATAGCCCATCTTTTGCTCGTAGTCAGCGGACTGAAATTGTTTGACTACTTGTTTGAAGTTCAGCGCGAGCATATTCGAAGGGATTTTGGTCTTACCGGCTTCCGCAATCGAAAAATCAGCAGCCAACTGAATGATGTTTAATTCTTCCTTCAAACTTGGATTCACAAACTCATTGTATACAAAATGTGCATGACGATAGTACTCCTTTACAAAATACCACGATGAATCCAATTGAAAATTCAAGTATGGATGTCCAAGGTGATTTTCCACCGAAAAACGATACGTATAAGCGGAATCTTTAGGTGACGCGAAGGCAAGTTGAGAACAAAACAGAACAACAATAAAAAGATAATTTCTCAAGCTCATTTCAGCGAAAATTAATGTTCATCTAACAAATCTGGCCTACGATCTCTTGTTCGTTGATATGCCTGTTCTTCTCTCCATCGATCGATGTCTTTCGGATTACCGGACAACAAAACTTCAGGAACCTTCCAACCATTAAATTCGGGTGGACGCGTGTATACAGGAGGTGAAAGTAAATTATCTTGAAAACTATCAGTTAAAGCAGAAGTTTCATCGTTGAGCACACCAGGTATTAATCGAACCACCGCATCTACGACAACCGCTGCCGCTAATTCACCACCAGAAAGTACATATGACCCAATCGAAATTTCCTTGGTAATGTAATGTTGTCGGACGCGGTCATCAACTCCTTTGTAATGTCCACACAAAATCATGATGTTTTCAAACATGGACATTTGGTTGCAATCGTTTTGATCGAGCACTTTTCCATCAGGAGTCATGTAAATGACCTCATCGTAGTTTCTTTCCGCTTTGAGTTTTTCGATTAATGCGGCAATTGGCTCAATACTCATCACCATTCCAGCACCTCCACCGTATTGATAATCATCCACATTCTTATGCTTATTCGTAGCATAATCACGTATGTTATGTACATGTATTTCCACATGACCTTTTTCTTGAGCGCGTTTCATGATGGAAGCTGCAAAAGGACTCTCTAACAATTGAGGTAGGACGGTAAGAATATCAATACGCATGGAACAAAGATAGGGCTTTCCTTGAAATCAAATTGAGCGCCCATTTTCGCAAATATTTTCTGACTGCTCAAATTTGCACTTTATTAAAATAACTACCTTTGTGCACAAATACAATCCATGATTCAGTTATCCGAACGATTATTAGCAATGGAAGAGTCTGCAACCATTGCCATGTCAAGAAAAAGCAGAGAATTAAAAGCACAAGGACTCGATGTCATTTCCTTATCTCTTGGAGAACCGGATTTCCATACGCCACAATTCATCAAGGATGCTGCAGTAGAAGCTATGGAGCAAAATTATACCATGTACACACCTGTACCCGGTTATGATGATTTGCGTGAAAGTATTTCAGAAAAATTTCGTCGCGACAATCAATTAACTTATAACAAAGATCAAATTGTTGTTTCCACTGGTGCAAAGCAATCCATTGCGAATGTCGTTTTGAGTTTGATAAATCCCGGAGACGAGGTCATTATTCCAGCACCTTATTGGGTTTCCTACCTGGAAATCGTGAAAGTTGCGGAAGGAGTACCGGTGGTGATTCATGCAGGAATTGAAAAAGATTTTAAAATTACAGGTGCCGATTTAGAAGCAGCGATTACACCGAAAACAAAATTATTCATGTTTTCCACTCCATGTAATCCAACAGGATCGGTTTACACCAAAGAAGAACTTCAGGACATCGCGAATGTGCTAAAAAAATACCCACACATCATTGCGATGAGTGACGAGATCTACGAACACATTAACTTCATTGGAAAACATGAGTCCTTGGCTCAATTCCCGGAAGTATACAATCAAGTAGTTACCGTAAACGGTGTATCCAAAGCATGGGCCATGACCGGATGGCGCTTGGGTTATATTGGCGCACCGAAAGAAATTGCGGCGGCGTGTGATAAAGTCCAAGGTCAATTCACTTCGGCTACCTGTTCGATTGCTCAAAGAGCTTCGATTGCTGCCATGAAAGCAGATCCATCCGTATTAACAGACATGATCGCTGCATTTAAGAGCAGACGCGAATTAGTGTTAAAAGGACTTGCTGAAATTCCAGGATTAAAAGCAAATCAACCAGGTGGAGCATTTTATGTTTTCCCAGATTGTTCTTCTTACTTCGGTAAAAAATTCGGAGATAAAGTCATTCACAATGCCGATGAATTATGCATGTTCCTCTTGGAAGAAGGATTAGTCGCTTTAGTGGGAGGTGAATCGTTTGGTGCTCCAAATTGCTTCCGTATTTCCTATGCGGCATCTGAAGAAACATTAACCAAAGCACTTTCGCGTATGAAAGAAGCTTTAGCAAAATTGAGCTAGTGAATTACACTGAACTTTTCGATCAATTTTCAACGAAACGCGTCCTCGTAATTGGCGACGTCATGATGGATGCTTATTTCATGGGAGAAGTCAATCGAATGAGTCCAGAAGCGCCTGTTCCAATTGTCGACCTATCAAAGAAAGATGCGCGTATTGGAGGAGCTGGAAATGTTGCATTAAACTTATCTGCACTTGGGGCTGCTCCAATTATTTGCAGCGTCATCGGAGCAGATCATGAAGGTGATCAGTTGATTCAATTATTTCACGAAGCGCATATTTCAACCGAAGGTATTTTCGCCTCAGCACATCGTCGAACGACAGTCAAAACACGGGTGCTTTCAAATGAAAAACAATTATTACGCATCGACTCTGAGGACATTCATTTAATCAGTGAAACCGAAGAATCGAAACTACTGCAGCAAATCACGCAAATCATCGAAAGTGGAATTGATGGAATTATTTTTGAGGATTATAACAAAGGTGTGTTAACTCCTACCTTGATTGCTGCTGTTTTGGAGCTTGCGAAATTGCATGCAATTCCAACAACGGTCGATCCGAAAAAAGAACATTTTTTCCACTACAAAGGATGTACTTTATTCAAACCTAATTTAAAGGAGTTGAAAGAAGGACTGCATGTTGACTTTGATTTCACACAGGACAAAGCAGCATTTTTGAATGCGGTAGAGGCGCTAGAAAAACGACTAGAGAATCAAATTTCCTTCATTACGCTTTCCGAACATGGGGTCTTTATTCAAGACGAGGAACCCATTTTCGTATCCGCCCATCCCCGCAACATTGTAGATGTTTCTGGTGCTGGAGATACGGTGATCGCTGTTGCTACCCTTTGCTTAATTTCAGGCGCGGATGCAAAAAACATTGCTGCGATCTCTAATATCGCTGGTGGGCTTGTATGTGAACATCCAGGCGTCGTGCGGATTGAAAAAGATTCTTTATTAAATGAAGTAACCAAACGCTTATAATATGGAACCAAAAGTGGTTAAACCTTACAATACCGACAAATCCAAGAAAGAGGAAGTTGCACAGATGTTTAATAATATTTCTGCGAACTATGATTTCTTAAATCATTTCCTTTCTTTAGGTATTGATCACATTTGGCGACGAAAAGCAGTGAAGGAATTGAAATCCATTCAGCCAAAAAAATTATTGGACATTGCTACAGGCACGGGGGATTTCGCTATTGCTTGCTTGAAATTGAATCCGACAAAAATTATCGGCTTGGATATTTCCTCGGGCATGCTTGAGGTAGGAAAACAAAAGATGATCAAACGCAAACACGACCATATCATTTCGATGCAATTGGGAGATTCCGAGAATTTACCCTTCGAAGATGGTGAATTCGATGGCTTAACCGTTGGATTTGGGGTGCGGAACTTTGAAAATTTGGATAAAGGATTGGGAGAAATGCTTCGGGTCCTAAGACCAGGTGGAAAAGCGGTTATTCTCGAATTTTCCAAACCAAAAGCGTTCCCGATTAAACAATTGTTCCAGTTTTATTCCAAATACTTTATTCCATTCTTCGGAAAACGCATTTCCAAAGATGAACGCGCATATGCCTATTTACCAGAAAGTGTTGCCGCTTTTCCTGAAGGGAAGGACATGCAACGCGTAATGGAAAACGTGGGTTATACCGATGTTAAAATTATTCCACTGAGCGGCGGTATTTCGAGTATTTATGTTGGCACAAAACTTTAAAGCAACAAACCACGAAAGTTGACGTTATATCCTGCATGAAACGCATTATCATTTTCTTTTTATTTATTAGCTCGTTTAGCTTTTCTCAGAAAGCAAAGCAGCAACTTTATAAGAATTTTGACAAGCGCTTCATTCACTTTGGATTCATGCTTGGAATCAATTCATCTGATTTTACTGTCTACCAGAAATTGGATGCCTACCAAAAATACGGTTTGTTATCCCTTTCAAATGATGCACAACCAGGAGGACAACTTGGCATACTTACCACTGTTAAACTTGGAACACCAACGATACGATTTCGTTTTATCCCAACCATTTCTTTTCAAGAAAGGGTGCTGAATTACGCGAGTCTTGACACGTTTCATTTTCCAAAAGGAATTGGCGAGCAACGCGTTAATTCGACCAACCTTGATTTCCCGATGATGCTTCAGTTTCGAACACGTCGCTATAATAACTTTACAGCCTATTCATTGATTGGAGTGCAATATTCGATTGATTTACAATCACAAGAAAAAGCCTCTCAGGATTTTAATAATCCATTTATCAAAATCAAAAAAAATGATTGGCAAGGACAAATTGGTGCTGGAATTGAATTCTTTGCTCCCTATTTTAAGTTTGGAATGGAATTGAAATATTCACACGGATTCAAAAACAGTTTCATACAAGACTTTACTTCTGTTGCAAATCCAATCGATCGATTGTATAACCGTGGATGGGTATTTTCCATCATATTCGAAGGATAATGCAAGAACATCATTTCTCCTGTACACCTGAAGAAGCCAAGGACGATACCTATTTAGGAAATCGGATACGAAAGGAATTGGGAATACCTTCCTCTCAGGAAATGACCTTTCGATGGCGCAAACGCAGCATCGATGCTCGAAATAGGCACATCAAAGTAAATGCTTCTTTTGATGTTTGGGTGGATGAAGAAGTACAGCCGCGATTCGAACAATACGATTTTAATCCGGTAAAGGATGTCGAGGAAATTCACATCATTGGCGCTGGTCCAGCAGGACTTTTTGCCGCATTGGAGGCACTGTTACAAGGAAAAAAACCAATCCTTTTTGAACGAGGCAAAGATGTTCGCAAGCGCAGACGGGATTTGGCACAATTGACTAAGTCCTCCGTATTAAATCCGGAATCGAATTATTGCTTTGGTGAAGGTGGAGCGGGAACCTATTCCGATGGAAAACTCTACACGCGATCCAAAAAAAGAGGCGATGTTCAGAAAGTCATGCACCTACTAGTGCAATTTGGTGCAACCGAAGATATATTAGTTGACGCGCATCCGCATATTGGAACAAATAAACTACCACAATTAATTGTTGCGATTCGGGAACAAATCCTTGCATGTGGCGGAGAGATTCACTTCGAGCACAAATTGACCGATATCCACCTCGAGGAAGATCGCATCATTCAAATCGAGTTGAATAATGAAAAGAAAATAAATGTTTCGAACTTGGTATTAGCAACGGGACATTCTGCACGAGACATTTTCTATTTATTGCATAAAAGAAACATTAGTGTCAAATCAAAACCTTTTGCTCTCGGCGTGCGCGTGGAACACACACAAGCATTCATTGATAAACTCCAATACCATGGTCGATTAAACGATGAATTCTTGCCGCCTGCCTCCTATTCATTGGTCACTCAAGTTGATGGCAAAGGCGTCTATTCGTTCTGCATGTGTCCAGGTGGAATCATTGCTCCTTGCGCAACAGATGCGCAAGAAGTGGTAACGAATGGTTGGTCACCATCCAAACGAAATAATCCTTATTCAAATGCCGGAATCGTAGTGAGTATTGACCCTAGTGATTTCCCTCAAGTTGAACACCCATTTGCTTGCCTTGAATTCCAACAATCCATTGAAAAAGCGTGTTGGGAAGCAGCTGGAAAAACACAAAAGGTTCCTGCTCAATGCTTGAAAGATTTTGTTCAAAAAAGAAAATCCACCGAATTCCCTCGCAGTTCCTATCAACCTGGAATTGTCAGTGTAGAAATGGACAACGTTTTTCCAGATTTTGTGGTAAGTCGTCTTAGAAAAGCTTTCAAAGATTTTGATCAAAAAATGCCCGGTTTCATTACGAATGACGCAGTGATACACGCACCAGAATCAAGGACCTCCTCACCTGTATTAATTCCAAGAGATCCGGAAACATGGCAGCACCCGGATGTCTCCAACCTTTATCCTTGTGCAGAAGGTGCTGGATATGCGGGTGGAATTGTATCCGCTGCCATTGATGGAATGAATTGTATCTCCAAAATTTGTCAGTCAAAGGCTCAATTCTGAATCTTCCTGTATTTTTCTAAGAATTAGCTGCTCGTAAACGTCCCTTTGTTTAACTTTGTTC
>JBEEIV010000035.1:0-6214 GCA_041169645.1 Bacteroidota bacterium | reverse complement strand
CGCATGAAATCGGAAGATTGGGAAGCGGTATATTCGGTAGCTGAAGCATTGGGTATTTCACATCTATTAGAAAAGTATACGGACCAAATAAGTGATGGTGAACGTCAACTTTGTGCTGTGGGACGAGCTTTTGTGCAAGAAACGCCCATCATATTAATGGATGAACCAACGGCGTTCTTGGATTACATCAATCGAAATAAATTACTCGAAATGCTTGTTTCACTTGCTGCTAAAAAAGATAAATGCATCATTCTATCAACGCATGATATTGATGTGTGTTTGGATCATTCAGTTCCGATGTTATTTGCATCCTCTGGAAAAATTCAATTATTTTCGACCTTGAGTAAATCCGAAATCTTGAATAGAATGAACGAAAAAAGGCCAAAACAATCGTTCTGACCTTTCCTTATTTATTTCATTTTTGATTAAACGGTCATGATGTCTTTTTCTTTGATGTCCACCAATTCGTCAATTTTTTTAATGGCACCATTTGTAATTTTCTGAACTTCTTCTTCTGCATTTTTTGCGAGATCCTCAGATAGTCCTTCCGATTTAAGGTCCTTTATCATATCAATGGCGTCTTTACGATTGTTTCGTACACCAACCTTTGCTTGCTCAGCCTCGCCTTTTGCACGTTTTACTAGATCTCTTCGACGTTCTTCTGTTAAAGGAGGAACCGTAATAATGAGTTGCTCACCGTTATTTTGCGGATTAAGTCCGAGGTTAGCGTTAATGATTCCTCGTGCGATTTCATTCAGCATGGGTTTTTCCCACGGCTGTACGAGGATGGTTCGCGCATCGGAAGTATTGATGTTTGCAACTTGTTGAATGGGTGTCATTGCACCATAATAATCAACCATTACTCCTCCGAGCATAGCAGGGGAAGCTTTTCCTGCACGAATTTTCGTTAATTCACTTTCCAAATGACTTAAAGTTTTGTTATTTGACACTTTAAAGTCATCATAAATCATCATTAATTCTTCCGTCATCTTATTTTAATTACAAACGATTGTACCAACTTTTTCGCCTGACATTAATTTTTTCAAATTTCCAGGCGTATCCATATCAAACACGATAATGGGTAAATTATTTTCTTTACATAGCGTAAAAGCCGTTAAATCCATCACATTTAATCCTTTTGAATAAACTTCATCAAAGGAAATATGGTCGTATTTGGTGGCTGTTTTATCTTTTTCAGGATCGGCAGTATAAATACCATCCACACGTGTCCCTTTTAAAATGACATTAGCATTGATTTCAATAGCACGTAAAGAAGCGGCAGAATCCGTAGTAAAGAACGGATTTCCAGTTCCTGCACCGAAAATAACAACACGTCCTTTTTCCAAATGGCGTACGGCTCTTCTTCGAACAAATGGTTCTGCTATTTCTTTCATTTCGATGGCAGACAATAGGCGAGTATTCACTCCATTAGACTCTAAGGCTGATTGAAGTGCCATGGAGTTAATCATGGTAGCGAGCATGCCCATGTAGTCGCCGTGTGTGCGATCCATTCCGCCTTCTTCCGCTTGAACACCGCGGAAAATATTTCCACCTCCAATAACAATGGCAACTTCAACACCCATTTCATGAAGTTCTTTGATTTGAACTGCGTAGGCATTGATGCGTTGATTGTCGATTCCAAATTGCTTTGCCCCCATGAGGGATTCGCCACTTAGTTTTAGAAGGATGCGTTTATAGGTCATGTTATCAAGGATTGAGCAAATATACAAATCGTTTAGCTAGATAAAATTAAACACAAAAAAAAAGCTATCAATCGATAGCTTTTTTTTAAGTTTTAACTTAAGGAGAATCGTTTAAAGTCGGTGACTGTTAATCCTTTCTCTGTGCTGTTCAAGAATTGTTCTACGGTCATTTTGTTGTCGCGAACGAATGCTTGACTTAATAATGTATTTTCTTGGAAGAATTTATTCAAACGTCCTAGAGCGATTTTCTCAGCCATATCAGCTGGTTTTCCTTCTTGGATTGCTAAATCTTTACCAACTTCGATTTCACGCTCGATTGTACGTGCATCAACACCATCTTTATCGATTGCGATAGGATTCATGGCAGCAACTTGCATCGCTACTTGTCTTCCTGCTTCATCGATATCAGCTGCAGCATCAGAACTTAATCCAACTAAAGTAGCCAATTGGTTTCCTGGGTGATTGTACGCAACCACTTTGCTGCTATTAATCACAGCGTAGCTTGATAAATCTAATTTCTCTCCGATGACACCAACTTGTTCAGTGATTTTTTCTTCAACTGACAAACGGTCATCATAAGGTAATGCTTTCAACTCATCTGCACTTGCAGGAAGTTTAGCTAATGCGATATCTACTAAAGATTGAACCAAAGAAACATATCCGTCATTTTTCGCTACGAAGTCTGTTTCACAATTCAACGCAAGAATCACTCCTGATTTTCCATCAGCGGATGCTTGTGCAATAATAACTCCTTCTTTCGCATCGTTATCACCGCGTTTTGCCGCAATTTTTTGACCTTTTTTACGAAGGATATCAACAGCTGCTTCAAAATCACCATTAGCTTCAACTAATGCGTTTTTGCAGTCCATCATTCCAGCGCCTGTTTGTTGACGCAATTTGTTTACATCTGAAGCTGTAATAGCCATGACTTTATTTTTTTAAGAATTAATTATTCAGCTGAATTCTCTGTAGACTCTTCTGCCGCTGGTGCTTCTTCAGCAACTGGCGCTTCTTCTACAACCGGAGTTTCTTCTACTACTGGTGCTGCCTCAACAACTGGAGCTGCTGCAACTAAAGGAGTAACTACCTCTGATGCATCTGCTTCGTCCTTGTCACCTGCTTTCAAATTTTTACGATCTTCTAATCCTTCGCGGATAGCTTCACAGATTTGGTCCATGATTAACGCGATTGATTTCGTTGCATCGTCATTTGCAGGGATTGGGAAGTCTACTAATTTCGGATTTGAATTGGTATCAACCATTGCAAATGTTGGAATGTTCAAACGACGCGCTTCCGCTAATGCAATGTGTTCTTTTAAGATGTCAATGATGAAGATAGCCGCTGGTTGACGCGTCATGTCAGCAATCGATCCAAACGTTTTCTCTAATTTCTCTCTTTGACGCGTTTTGAATAATTTCTCACGTTTGTTTAATGTCTCCCATGAACCATCAGACTTCATTTTGTCGATCATGGCCATTTTACGGATAGACTTACGTGTCGTTTGGAAGTTTGTTAACATTCCACCTGTCCAACGCTCAGTAACATAAGGCATGTTTACTTTTGCAACGCGCTCAGAAACGATTTCTTTCGCTTGTTTTTTCGTTGCAACGAAAAGCACTTTTTTACCAGATTTTGCGATTTGTTTCATTGCGGCACACGCTTGATCAAGGTGAACCATTGTTTTATTCAAATCGATGATGTGGATTCCTTTTTTCTCCTCAAAAATGTAAGGAGCCATTGCTGGATTCCATTTTCTTTTCAAGTGACCAAAATGTACACCTGCTTCTAGTAAAGTTTCAAATTTTAATTTAGACATATTTTGTTTTTGTTTACGTTCCTAAAATAATCAGTTAAGCAACGAAGGAGGGACAACCATTGATTGTAGGTACTCCATCGTTTGGATGCTAAACAACCAAATTTTCGAATATTAACGTTTCGAGAATTGGAATTTCTTACGAGCTTTCGGTTGACCTGGTTTCTTACGTTCTACCATTCTTGGATCACGTGTCATTAAACCTTCAGCTTTCAATAATGGTTTGTAATCTGCAGATAACTCAACAAGCGCTCTGGAAATACCCAAACGAATCGCTTCTGCTTGACCATTAATTCCGCCACCCATTACGTTTACTTTGATGTCATACTGACCTACTGTATCCGTTAGAATGAATGGTTGATTAATTTTCGCTTGAAGTACATCAATTGGAAACATTACCTTCATTTCTTTTTTATTCACAATGATTTTCCCGTTACCTTTTGACATGTAAACGCGAGCAACCGCTGTTTTTCTTCTTCCTAAAGCATTGATAATTTCCATGATTCTTATTTGAGTGTATCAAGATTTAATAACTGAGGTTGTTGAGCTTCGTGTTTGTGCTCTCCACCTTTATAAACTTTTAAATTGGTGTACAATTTACGACCAAGTGTATTTTTTGGCAACATTCCTTTTACCGCTTTCTCGATCAAACGCTCAGGGTGCTTTCTTAACATTTCCTCAGCAGAAGTGAAACGTTGTCCACCTGGATAACCAGAGAAACGTACGTATTCTTTGTCTTCTAACTTCGTTCCTGAAAAAGCCACTTTCTCTGCATTGATGACAATCACATTGTCGCCACAATCCGCATGCGGAGTATAACAGGTTTTGTATTTTCCACGGATGACTTTAGCCACTTTACTAGCTAATCTACCTACTGTTTGACCTTCTGCATCTACAACATACCACTTTTTGTCTGCAGTTTCTGTGTTGCCTGATAACGTTCTGTAACTTAATGTATTCACGGTACTTTTTATTAAATAAAAAACGAATAAACCCTAAAATTAGGGGTGCAAAGATACAACTATTGTGATTAAATACAAATGAAAAGCGAAAAAAAGAAGAATTTATTTTGCTTTAAATGCAGAAATGGCATTTCGGGTGAAATCGCTGAGTACGAGTCGACCGCTAATCGAAGCACGCTCCAATAAAAGTTGATCCCAATTTTCTGTTCCTTGCCAAAAAATGCGCTTTAATTCCATCATTGCTTCTGGATTGGATTGAAGTAATTGACGGATCAATCGGTTCATTTCTTGGTCCATCGTTTCAGCGTCTTCGAAAATGTCTGTATATAAACCTTTTTCCTTCGCCCATTGAGCTGAACGCCATTCGGTCGCATTTATGGCTAATTCGCTCATGGCTGATAATCCAATTTTTCGCTCTACTGCTGGTCCAACTACAAACGGACCAATACCCACCGCTAGTTCCGATAATTTTACTTCTGCCCGCGTGGTAGCGAAGCAATAATCTACAGATGATGCAAGTCCAACTCCTCCTCCAACGGCTTTTCCTTGTACGCGTCCGATGATCAATTTAGGACATTTACGGCATGCGTTTATTACCAAGGCGAATCCAGAAAAAAAGTGGTGGCCCGTTTCTAGATCATCTATGGAGATAAGTTCGTCAAAACTTGCGCCTGCACAAAAGGCACGCTCACCTTGGGATCGCAACAAAATAACTTTGACAGCTTCATTTTGACCAGCTTCTGTAATCGTTTCCGCTAATTTTCGGAGGATTTTTCCTGGCAACGAATTACTCATGGGGTGACCAAAAGTGATGGTCCCGAGTCCGTCCGCACTAATTTCTACATCTACAAATCCTTGTTCTCTTGCGTCCATGGTTTATTTTAATGAAAAGCTATCTGTACCAATTAAATATCCATCACAGAACAAGCTTACCTTGTATGCTCCTTTCTGTAGGCTTTCTCCTTTGATGCTGTAATAGATGGTTAAGTCGATGGCTTCGTTTTGATAATCGATTTCTTTACGTTCTGAATAAGAAATACTTCCGCTTTCTGTATCCAAAATGTAATTGGCTTTCGTTTGAAGTATTTGTCCGTTTGGACCAGTGATTTGCATGTACACAATTTTTTTACCTGCATTGGCAAGCACGTTTTCAGAAAGTGTGAAGCTACTGCGAATTTGAACGGCGTTCTTTGCTTTATCCGTCGCTTCGGTTGTATTGTTTAACTTCAATCGCAATGCTGATGATTGAATGTTGTAAGCTTGAAGTTTGCTTCCTTTTTTCACTTGTTGCTGACTCGTTTCAGCAGCTTTTCGGTATTCATCTCGTTCATTGGACGTGGTCGATAGTTTTGCGTTAGTCTCCACTAATTCAGATCCGATTTTAATGTTTAAGGTATTGAGTGAGTCAATCGTCCGAACGTAACTTCGCATGATTCCTCTTAACGTCTCATTTTCCTTACGTACTTTCATGAGTTCGCGGTAGGTTAATTTCCCACTTTCTACTTTTTGCAAAAGTTCGTTAATTCGGTCTTTTTGTTTATTGAGGCTGTCCGCTTTGGTTGCATCCATTTCAATCAGCTTGTCATAATTTTCAAGCATGTTCCGAAAGTCCTTTTTCAAATCTTTGGATAAGTCACCAACGTTCACGTATCCACCGAGCATTTCTTCCATGCTCGCCATGTCATTTGTTAACGCAGCATTTTCATTTTTACATTGGTTTAATTTTGCACGCTGTG
>JBEEIV010000034.1:0-10660 GCA_041169645.1 Bacteroidota bacterium | reverse complement strand
GATGGATTTTCCACAGGTACCAAGCCTTGTCCTTGCATGGAATAAATTCCAAGTTCATTGGTTGAGCCAAATCGATTTTTGATCGAACGCAGCAAGCGGTATATATGGTGCCGATCTCCTTCAAATTGCAAGACGGTATCGACCATGTGTTCCAAAACTTTCGGTCCAGCGATGGTACCATCTTTTGTTATGTGACCGATTAGAAATACAGGGATGTTCGTTTGCTTGGCAAAACGCAGCAAATTGGCTGTACACTCCCGCACTTGTGCTACACTTCCTGGAGAACTCTCGATCGAGTTAGTATGTAACGTTTGGATGGAATCGATGACCAATAATTGTGGTTGCACATCATTTGCCTGAATTAAGATTTGTTGAAGGTTTGTTTCCGTCAATAAATAACATTGGTCATTTTCGAGTCCAAGACGTTCCGCTCGCATACGGATTTGCTGATCACTTTCTTCTCCAGAGACGTAAAGCACTTTGAGTTTCTCTTTAATGGCTAGCTGCAACAATAGAGTTGATTTTCCAATCCCAGGATCTCCACCCAATAATGAAATTGACCCTAACACAATCCCTCCACCCATGACTCGATTTAATTCAAAATCATTCAAGGTAATGCGGCTTTCCTCTCCTTGCTCGACCTCTTGAATCAACAGAGGTTTACTTGCTTTGGTTTCTTTCGAAAATGAGACAACGTGTTTGGTCGTTTTTTCTAATACCTCTTCTACAAATGTATTCCATTCTTGACAAGACGGACATTTCCCTAACCATTTTGGGGTCTCGTGGCCACAATTTTGACAGAAAAAAGCTGATTTTGTTTTGGACATAGAATAAAGATATGGATTCGATTGCAAATGTAGGTACAAGTTCTCATTAATTTTTCGGGCCTAAAAACTTAGCTTGTTTATTCACTAACAGAGGGTTAATAATGCCTTCATTTTCAAATCAAAAAAATATTTTGAATAATTTAACCGAGATTGATTCTTGGAAAAACAAAAAATTTAATTTTGCCATATCATTATTCATCTAATTATGTCGAAGAGAAGAGCTATTATCAGTTACGATAAATTATCAATTGACCAGAAAAAACAAATTCTCAAGGATTACCCTGATGGGTATATCAACCATTTGACGACCATTAAAACACCAACTGGAGAAACCTTGGACGCGTTGATTTGGGAGACGGACGAGGTAATTTACTTGGTGAAAGTCAACAAAGTAATGCCAAAAGCGAAACCCGTTTCAGACGACGATGAGGACGATTTCGAGGATGATTTCGATAAAGTCGCGGACATCAAAGATGATGAATCCGAGGAGGATGAAGACGATGATTTTGACGATTCCTTTGGTGATGACGACGCAGATGATGACGATTCTGACGAAGAATAAATAGTTACATCTTTCTTTTTTCTACATTTGAGCTAAGGATACAAAATGACAGCTCAAAACTCACTTTTTTTTCAAATGCCATCTTCTCCAACAATTGATAAAGTTGGGGTGGAAGAACGTGTTGCTCGGTTTCAAACGAGAAGCATAAAGGGAAAATCCAAGTTACAAGGACTTTCAATGGTGCTTTCCATGATTGACTTAACCACTTTAGAAGGGAAAGACACCCCAAATAAGGTGCGACAAATGTGTTATAAAGCACAACATTTGCACGATGTACATGATGGATTACCTACTGTTGCGGCGGTTTGTGTCTATCCTAGTATGGTGGCCGTTGCTCGGGAAGCCCTGAAGGGTAGTCCCATAAAAATCGCTTCTGTTTCTACAGCATTTCCCTCTGGACAAGCTCCCTTTGAAGTGAAAAAGATGGATACTCAATTTGCCATTGAATCCGGTGCGGATGAAATCGATATGGTCATATCACGGGGGAAGTTTTTAGCCGGTGAATATGCCTTTGTCTTTGATGAGATTGCTGCAATCAAAGAAATTTGTGGGTCAACACGCTTAAAAGTCATTTTGGAAACAGGTGAATTAGCCACCTTAGACCAAGTTCGACGTGCCAGTGATATTGCCATACATGCCGGTGCTGATTTCATCAAAACATCTACCGGAAAAATTCAACCTGCTGCAACAATGCAAGTTACATACACCATGTTGATGGCCATCAGAGATCATTATGATCGCACTGGAAAAATGGTGGGAATGAAACCTGCAGGTGGTATTTCTACCGCTAAATTAGCGCTTCATAATTTGGTCATGGTCAACGAAATATTAGGTGGGGCGTGGCTGAACAATGAGTGGTTTCGTTTTGGTGCCAGTAGCCTAGCTAATGATGTCCTCATGCAATACATGAAGCAAGTAACAGGAAAATACCAATCTGCGGATTATTTTACGATTGATTAATGAAAACAGAAAAAACAACCAAATGGGAGTATGATCCCTCCCTCGAAGGAACTGCTCACATCCAATTGAAAGAAAGGTATGACCTTTTCATTGATGGAAAATGGATCAAGCCATCCAATAATCGGTATTTTGATACGATTAACCCAGCAACGGAAGAGAAATTAGCTGAAATCGCTTGGGCATCGGAGTCCGATGTGGACAGAGCCGTAAAAGCCGCGCGGAAAGCATACGTGGAAGTTTGGTCGAAAATGAAGGCATCTGATCGTGCAAAATATATTTTTCGTATTGCCCGTTTGATGCAAGAACGCGCACGCGAATTTGCCGTGATTGAAACCTTGGATGGAGGGAAACCCATTCGTGAATCGAGGGATATTGATATTCCGC
Organism: Bacteroidota bacterium; assembly: GCA_041169645.1. Taxonomy (GTDB): domain Bacteria; phylum Bacteroidota; class Bacteroidia; order Flavobacteriales_D; family Crocinitomicaceae; genus UBA952. The sequence continues at coordinate 7,927 of JBEEIV010000034.1, read as the reverse complement.
TAGCGTGTAATCACTTTTTTTATTACGCCGGTTGGGCTGATAAATTGCAAGATGCTTTTCCACAAAGAAATATACAATCGCTGGGAGTTGCCGGACAAATCATCCCTTGGAATTTCCCGCTTTTAATGGCTGCATGGAAAATTGCACCCGCATTGGCGGCAGGAAATACAGTTGTATTGAAACCAGCGGAAAGCACATCGTTGACAGCATTAAAATTAGCAGAAATCATTCAGGAATCTGGGTTGCCTGCAGGTGTAGTAAACATTGTTACTGGACATGGAGATACAGGAGCAGCGATTGTCAATCATCCGGAAATTGATAAAATTGCCTTTACGGGATCAACAGCTGTGGGAAAATTGATTCAAAAAGCCACAACTGGAACTTCGAAAAAAGTCAGTTTGGAATTAGGTGGTAAGTCGGCGAACATCGTTTTGGAAGACGCACCCATCGATCAGGCAGTGGAAGGCATTGTAAATGGCATTTTCTTTAATCAGGGACATGTGTGTTGCGCCGGTTCCAGACTTTACGTGCAAGAATCGATTGCTGAGGAACTTATTCGGAAATTGAAGCAACGCATGCAAAGTTTGTATGTAGGTAATCCTCTCGACAAGAACACAGATATTGGTGCGATCAACTCAAAGGAACAATTAGCCACCATCGAAAAATACGTGGAAATAGGGATCAAAGAAGGAGCTGATTTGTATCAAGTAACGTGTGATGTTCCGGCTAAAGGGTACTATTTTCGTCCGACCATTTTCACCAATGTAGCACAATCTAGTGTCATCGCGCAAGAAGAAATATTTGGTCCTGTTTTGACCGTACAAACGTTTAGATCCATTGATGAGGTGATTCAGAAAGCAAATAATTCTCCTTACGGACTCGCAGCCGGCGTATGGACTGACAAAGGTTCACGCATTTTTAATCTCACCTCGAAATTACGCGCTGGTGTTGTTTGGGCAAATACCTACAATAAATTTGACCCAGCTTCGCCTTTTGGCGGGTACAAAGAAAGTGGATTTGGTCGCGAAGGAGGTCTACACGGCCTGGAGGCATATTTGAAAGATTAACGCTGTTAACACATCGATAAAGAAAGCACATGAATAAGATACTCAAAACCTATAAGATATTCATTGGAGGACAATTTCCGCGCACCGAGTCAGGGCGGTATTATACAGTTAAGGACTCGGATGGACAAGTAATTGCAAATGTTTGTCTGTCTTCTAAAAAGGACATCCGAAATGCGGTTCAAGCCGCTCGAAAAGCATTCGCTGCTTGGTCGGAACGAACGCCATTCAACCGTGGTCAGATTGTGTACCGCATTGCCGAAATGTTACAAGGTAGAAAGCAGCAATTTTTGGACGAAATGATGGTGCAAGGACTCGACCAAAATCAGTCAGCAAAAGAGTTTGAATTGTGCATGGATCGTATCGTTTATTATGCCGGTTGGTGCGATAAATACCAACACATTTTGAGTTCGGTGAATCCGGTTCAAAGTTCCCATTTTAATTTCTCCGTTGCTGAACCAACCGGCGTTGTAGGAATTTTAGTCGACCAACAAACCCATTTGCTGGGATTGGTTTCACAGGTTTTGCCGGTCATCGCTGGGGGAAATACCGCAGTACTCATTGCACCTGAAAAGACACCACTTTGTTCCGTTGGTTTCGCTGAAATCGTAGCTACCTCGGATGTTCCAGGAGGAGTGATCAATATTTTGACAGGATCACCCGGTGAAATGTTGCCAACCTTGGCTGGACACATGGATGTGAATGCCTTGTGTTTATCGAATGCCGAAAAAGAAATTGCCATAGATGCCCAACTGATGGCCATTGACAACCTAAAAAGAGTGATTTGTAAGGATGAAGATTGGACCAATGAAAGCGCTCAAGGTATTCGCTATATTTCTTCTTTCCAGGAAATTAAAACTACTTGGCATCCCATCGAGCAAATTGGGGGCGCGAGCAGTTCTTACTAGGGCTTTGACGTTTTTTTAATTCGCTCTAATTCATTTTCCAACAACTGGATTTTTTCCTTGAGAAGAGCGATGTTTTCTTCGTATAATTTTTTCATTTCAATAGGCATGTCGTATCGACCAATCTGTTGTTCAATTTTACTATTAAAATTATTAAAAGCAACATTTTCATCAAAGCCAATAATGGTTTCTACACCAACTCCTAACACATGTGAAATCTTTTGAAGTCGATCCATATTGATGCTCACTTCGTCCCGCTCAATCTTGCCATATCCGGTGATGGACATTCCTAATTCCGAAGCAAGATTCTCTTGACTGTAACCTTTGATTTCTCTGACTTTGCGAATGCGATTTCCGATTTTCATATCCATGATTCTTAAAAAGAATTAATTATAAACCAAAAGTAACATTTTAGCAATTACGAACCTTAATGCGGGCTTTATTCATTGTTTATTTTTGATAAAATTAAAGAAATATGAAAAAAACCTTACTTACCTTAACGATTCTTGCGGGATTAGGATTGACAAGTTGTTCAAAACCAGGTTGCACAGACATCGATGCAACTAACTACTCGGAAAAAGCAAAAACTAACGATGGTTCTTGTAGTTATTCGGAAAAATTAATCATTTGGCAAAGTAGTTCGACCAGCACATTATTGCAACAGGCTGGAATTACAGGCATAAGTATTTACCTTGATGGAAGTCTTGCTGGCTCTTTTTTAACAACCAACTATTGGACAGGTGCACCATCTTGTGATCAAGCGGGTAACGTAAGCGCAACCATTGATATGGGTAAGAATAAATCCAAGGTAGTTACCATTGAATTAAAAAACCAAAATGGAACGTCTTTAGGTACAGATGCTGTCACAGTAACGGCAGGGACATGTAATACATATGAGATTCAGTAAGATTCTTTTGTCAAATAAAAATTCTAGACGGATGAATGAAAATTAAGGGGCTTCGGCCTCTTTTTTTTGCCTTAAAGTTTGCCTTCGATTTCTCCCCACTGCTGTACAGCGGCATGAATCATGTTTTCAGCGCCCATTTCAAATCGTGCGAGTTCGTAATTCCCTGTTGAATCGGGAAGAAGTACATTCATGCGATTAAAGAAATCAATCGATAATTGCGCTCCCACATCCTTCACGAAGTGATTGATTTTATCCATGGAACATCCGGATGCTTTCACAGCGTTTTCGTTGGCAACGATGGCAATTGCTGCGTTATGTAACACAAATCCAACAGCATCCAACGATTTCCCATGGGTTTGCCAAGTAGACACGAAGTGAGTTAATGCTTCGTTTAACCAAGCAATTTCGGTAGCAGTCATGCTTCGATTACCAACAAAGATCCAGGTGCGAGAATCTTTTGGAAAGTGAGATGGGATGTTACAAGTCTGCTGCATGTGCAATTAATTCCGCTACATCTAAAACCTTCACAGATGCTTCTTTCTCGAAGTTTTTCACGCCATCTGTCATCATGGTATTGCAAAATGGACAACCTGTTGCGATGATATCTGCATTCGTTTCTAAGGCATCCTCGGTTCGTTCTACATTGATTTCTTTATTGCCTTTTTCCGCTTCTTTGAACATTTGTGCTCCACCAGCGCCACAGCATAAACCATTGGTTTTACAGCGCTTCATTTCCACTAATTCTGCATCTAATTTTTCGATTAATTCGCGTGGTGCTTCATAGACATCATTTGCCCTGCCCAAATAACATGGGTCGTGGAAGGTGATTTTCTTTCCTTTGAAAGTGTCGCCACCTGCCAAAGCAAGTTTTCCTGTGTTGATTAAGTCTTGAATGAGTTGGGTGTGGTGAATCACCTCGTATGTTCCTCCAAGTTCTGGGTATTCATTTTTGAGTGTATTGAAACAATGGGGACAGCCCGTCACGATTTTCTTCACCTCATAAGCGTTCAACAATTCAATGTTCATCATGGCTTGCATCTGGAAGGTAAACTCATTTCCAGCGCGTTTAGCAGGATCTCCGGTACAACTCTCTTCGGTACCAAGGACAGCAAAATCTACGTTACATTTGTTCAAGATTTTGACAATTGCTTTGGTGATTTTTTTAGCGCGGTCATCAAAACTTCCAGCGCATCCAACCCAAAATAAAATTTCCGGAACTTCTCCAGTTGCCATTTTTTCGGCCATTGTAGGTACTCTCATATGACTAGTTATTGTTCAAAGACTTGAATATTAACATTTTTCTCAATTAAATGCGTGAATTTTCCTTCATACCTCGTAGCACGAACGATATGGTTATCAATCCAATGGTAATTACCTCCCCTTGGTTTTCCCATCATCATCCCATGGTACTTGAATCCATTTTTAGCCAACCATTTTTCGGTGACACTTCTGTGTTCTTCAAGTCTTGAAGTGAAAAAAGTAATAATGTGTCCTGCATCGTACCATGCGTTTACCGTTTCCAATGCATCTGGAAAGACTTGAGCATTTTCCATCCTTTCTGGTTCTTCATTTGGAATATCTTCGCAAATCGTCCCATCAATATCGATCAAATAATTTTTTATGTTATCAGGTAAAATAGGAGATAGGTACTTACCATCCTCTATTATTTCAATGAGTTTTCCCTCACTCGGATTATTCTTCATTTGCCCAATTTAATCGTTCAGTTTGTGCGAATTGCCAAGGGGCACCGTTGTTTTCAATGTTGGTTAACATACCCGTTAGTTCACTCGGAATCTTCGATTCTTCCATCACCAAATAGCGACGTAAATCAACAATGATCGATAATGGATCGATGTTGACCGGACACTCTTGTACGCACGCGTTACAGCTTGTACAAGCCCAAATTTCTTCTTCGGTGATGTAATCTCCAATCAAGCTTTTCCCATCATCGTAACCTTTTCCGTGTTTGCGGTAATTTTCTCCAACCTCCACCAGGCGATCCCGGGTATCCATCATGATTTTACGCGGAGATAGCAGTTTTCCAGTCACGTTCGCTGGACAAGAAGAGGAGCAGCGTCCACATTCTGTACAGGTATAGGCATCCAATAAATTCTTCCAAGTGAGGTCAGTGACATCTTTTGCACCAAATCGCTTCGGTGCTTCTTCTGGATTTGCTGGAGCGGCATATGGATCTGCGTTTGGATCGAGCATCAATTTAACTTCGTTCGTAACCGATTCCATGTTTGTGAACTTTCCTTTTTCTTCCAAATTGGAATAATAGGTGTTTGGAAATGCCAGTAGGATATGAAAATGTTTGGAATAGGGTAGGTAGTTTAAAAAGGCAAAGACCATCAAAATGTGACCCCACCAGCCAATGCGTTCGATCACGTGGAGGGAATCTATACTCAAATCTTGAAATAGGAGTGGACCCATCCAAGAAGATAAGGCAAAGTCAAAATGTCCTTTTGCAAATTCAACGTGTGAACCTCCTCGACTATACAATACTTCGTCCGCACCGTTCATACTGAAAATACAGCAAATCAGCACGATTTCCATCAGCAAAATAAGGTTGGCATCTTTCGTTGGCCAACCAATGAGTTCGCGCATGGTGAATCGCGGCAACTTTAATAAATTTCTTCGAACTAAAAAGGCCAAGGTAGCAACGAATGCCAGCACAGACAAAACTTCAATGAAACTGATCATAAAGGGATAAAAACTACCTAACTTGAAGTAGAAAAACCGATGATGACCACTTAAACCATCCACGATTATTTCAATCAGTTCGATTTGTGTAATGACAAACGCAACGTATAGCGCGAGGTGCAATAGTGCTGGAATCGGTCTTGAGAACATTTTTTTCTGTCCAAAAGCCACTAGAAGCATCGTTTTCAATCGTTCTCCTTTACGGTCGTTCCGAATGGTTTCTTGTCCAAGTAAAATGTTGTAACGCACTTTCCACGCGTTGTAAGCGAAAAACCCGAGTCCCGCGCTTAACAGAAGGGCAAATAAAATGATTTCCATGAATCGTTTAAATTAGTCAGGAATGGTATCTAACCACTTTTTGAATTTCAATTCTTCTTTTTCACTCAAAATGAGTCCCTCTGATTTCTTCCCGAAAACAGAGAAATGAACGTATCGACTTGGGTTTGCTTGTAAATCCGTCACGAGGTTTTGCAAGTCATTATTTGTTTCGACCAATTCATTGTATAATTTTTCATCGTGGATTAATTTACCCAGCGTACCATGTCCATTCTCCACATCCTCCAATGTTAAATTCAGTTTTTTAATGGTCGTTTGGGCATCTAACAGGATGGATTTGAAATCAGCACTTACAAAGTCATCGGTAATTTTTCGTGAGTTCCCGATGATTTTAGTCAATTCATCATTGCTTTTTCGAATGTTCATGGTAATGGATTCCACATTCGTCATGATTTTGGAAAATTGGTTACGTTCTGCGGCAACAAATCCTTCTAATTCACTCGCTACACGCCCAAGTCGTTTGATGGTATTTTTCACTTCCAAGAGGCTTCCCTCAATTCCGGAAGTAGCTGTCGTGTCCCAGAAAGAGGACAAAGAAATGACCATTCGGTCAATCGATCCCATCATTTTTTGAAGGCGTTGAGAAATCGGATCAGCGTATGCTTTTACTTGCGTAACCATGTCGATGGACAATTGTCCGGGGATGACACTGTTCGGTTTGTAGTATCCTTTAGCGATCGAGGCGGGAGTGTGAATAATTAAACATTTATTAATAAAGTCTAAAGATCCAATTTCAACAAAAGTTCCAATTGGAAGACGAATATCCTTTTCTTGTATGTTGAAGGTCATCTTCACCTTTTTATTCACGGAGCCATTAGGGATGGATTTGATGGCTGTCACTTTACCTACTGTCACGCCGTTGAGGGTAACATTACTGGAAACCATAATCGACCCAGTATTAGGGAAATACGCAGTGTATTCGGTATCTCCACCAAGAAAACTATTTCCTTTCAGAAAGTTTATTCCAGTGTACAATACAGCGATGGACGCCAAGGCAATCAGTGCGGCTTTAATTTCTTTTGTAAACTTCAAACTACTTTTTTTCTGCTAATTTAATAGCTTTTTCGATACTAATTCGCTCTCCATTGAGGAAGGCAGCAACAAAGGCATGATTAAATCCTTTTTCAATGAGTTCGTTTTTGTAGTTTTTGGCGCCTGCTAAGTCATTTTTAAAGGTACCAGTGCAATATTTATACATGTTGTTTTCGATGTATTCATAGATTTCTAATCCTTTAAAGCGAGATGAGTTAAGAGCGATTTGTCGATCCGAAGTTTCAATTTGAACACGAAAAACGAGTCCTGAAGAATCGGAGGTTGGAGTCACATTTTCCTTTGGTTTGGGTTCTGTGGGTTTTTCGATCACCTCAACTTGACCGGTAGTCACCACCTTTCCCTCCATTTGGTTTTTGTAATTTTCAAATGCTTTGAACATCGCAGAAGCCATTTTTTCCTGCCCCTCACTTGACCCAATGAACTTTTCCTCGGTTGGATTTGGTAAAAATCCAGTTTCAATGAGAACACTAGGCATGGTCGTTTTGTACAGCACCAAGAATCCCGCTTGTTTCACTCCTCGGTCGTACCGACCAATTCGTTTGAATTCTTTTTGTAAATATTCCGCAAATTCAATGGAGTGATTTAAATATACGGATCCTTGCAACTGCAATTGAATGATGGCATCTGGCGAAAGGTCAAAATCTTTATACTTGGCACCTTTATCATCTTCCAACGCGATGATGGAATTTTCTCTTTCCATTACCTTTTGTTGGGCTTCTGTTCGATGTAATCCTAAGACATACGTTTCGGTACCATAGGCTGAACTACTTCCGGCATTTGCGTGTATGCAGATGAATAAATCGGCATTGGCCTTATTTGCGATATTTGCTCTGTCGATCAATTCCACAAAAACATCCGTCGTTCGGGTATAAATCACATTAATGTTGGGGTATTTGCTTTTAATCTTAGCACCCAATTTTAGCGCCATTTCCAGGCAAACAATTTTTTCATGGGCAAAT
>JBEEIV010000033.1:0-6093 GCA_041169645.1 Bacteroidota bacterium | reverse complement strand
TCAATAGATCCTTTCTGGAACGCGCGTCAAAATCGACCGACCGTATCACCGGGATTCTCGAAGACCTAGATCAAATTACGCGAATGGAAACGGAAAACCTGCGCTTGGAAATCCGTTCTTTTGACATCGTTGAATTGTTGAAGGAATCATTCGAAACCTTTGAACTCATCGCAAAAGAGAAAGATTTTAAGTTAACTTTTGAAAAAGTATTCTCCCCTAAATACGTTCAAGCTGACCGGAATAAAATGGGACAAGTTTTCACTAACCTCATTTCAAATGCCATTTCCTATGGAAAAGACAAAGGTGAGCTGATTGTTTCCATTTTAGACATAGAAGATCGCTATTTATTAGAATTTAAAGACAATGGTCCAGGAATTGAGCCCCACCACCTTTCACGATTATTCGAACGATTTTACCGCGTTGAAAAAAGCAGGAACAGGAACGAAGGAGGTTCTGGATTGGGACTCGCCATTGCTAAACACATCGTGGAGTCACATGGACAAGCCATTCAAGTAAAAAGTCAAGTGGGCATTGGAACTACTTTTGTACTTACAATTGAAAAAAGTAAAAATGCCGGTCCGGTGAGTTCCCGAGGACTTCCGTTGAAATAATCTGGTGTGATTTTTCTACCTTTGGTCGACAGCCGAGTCAGATGAGCGATTCAGAAAAACAGATTTTTACACTTAAGCAAGTTGTTCTGTCCATTCAAAAAACAATGGAAGATCGGTATGCATCGCAGTATTGGGTAAAGGCAGAAATGCATAAAATGAATCGCTATCCAAGTGGTCATGCATTTCCAGAATTGGTGCAAAAAGAAGATGGTAAAATTGTGGCTCAAATTACCGGAACTATTTGGAAACAACAACTGGAAAAAATCAATGAAGCCTTTGAACGCGTCGTAAAGGAACCCCTTCAAGATGGAAAAACGCTGCTGTTACTCGTGAAAATCAATTTTCACCCAACATTTGGTTTGACCCTACAAATTTTAGACATTGATCCCTCCTACTCACTTGGAGAATTACAGCGTGAACGAGATGAAACATTGCGAAAACTAGAAAAACTGCAACTGATCAATCGCAACCAAATGAAGATTTTTCCACTTCTACCCAAGCGAATTGCGGTTATTTCAGGTGACTCAAGTAAAGGCCTCTCTGATTTCTACCAAGTTTTGCGGGAAAATCCATATGCATATCAGTTCGAAACTACCCTATTCGAAGCTTACGTTCAAGGTGATTTAGCTGTAAAGTCCATTTGCGCCGCACTCGAAAAAATCAAGGAAAATAAAGATGAATTTGATATTGTTGTTATTGTGCGTGGAGGTGGAGCGGAAGTGGGGATGACCTGTTATAATCATTTTGATTTGTGCAAGTCCATTGCTGGTTTTCCAATTCCCGTTTTAACCGGAATTGGTCACTCCACAAACCTGACAGTAGCAGAAATGGTTTCATATCGAAACGCCATTACTCCTACCCAATTAGCCGAATTTTTAGTCATGACTTTTCGTGAATTCGATTTGGAAATAAGACAGTTCGCCAAACAAATCATGCTCCAAAGTGAACGCACGATTTCCTCAAAAAATCAATTGTTAAATTCACTTGTGAATGAACTTCAATTAAGTACCCAAAAAAGAATTCAACTTGCCAAAGAGCGCTTTTTAACATCCCAATTTCAAGTACAACATCACGCGCAACATCAATTAATTCAGCACCAAAAAGCGATTGAAAACGAAGGTTTTCGCTTGAAACCTAATGTACATCACTTTCTAGATAAACAACAACAACGCTTGCTACAAATGGAAGAAAAAGTGAAATTCCTTGACCCAATTCAAGTATTAAAAAGGGGTTTTAGCATTACGCGAATCAATGGGAAAGTCATTGACGAGCATACGAAACTTGAATTAGCAGCGGAAATAGAAACGCAAACCATTCAAGGATCCATCATCTCAACAATAAAAAACCTAAGTTCCTAACATTAATGGGTTTTGGTCATCGAATCAGGCACACAAATGATGAAATCCGCTCGACCAACATGTTCTTTTCCGAGTTTTCGCACATCTTCTTGAGTAACCGTTGAAATGGTTAAGACACGTATGTTTGGATTTTTTTGCTGAACATACCAAAGGGTTCCCTGATAGAAGTCAGAGTGAAATGCTCCATTGAAATGAATGTGAACATCATCCGCTTTTTTTGCGCGATTTTCCAAAATGAATTGCGCCATCGTTGCATCTTTGAATGCTTGCGCTTCCACCATATTCATACCCATTCGACCCATATGATTTCCCATCTGAAAAACTTCTTTGTATTGTGAGAGGCTTGTGTCGATGATGAAATCAATAGGCGCCATTTGTGCTTTGATTTCTGGACGTAAGGTATCCAGCGCCATTCTTCCATTTTTAAAGAGAAGGGAAGCGTATTTACGTTGAACGTTTGATGCAACACATGTCAATTGATTTTCTTTGGCAAATTCAATCAATGGCGCATAATCCGTGTCGTAATTGGGCCATAATCGAAGTGAGTCCTTTAAGTGTTTGGCATCCAACTGTCCGCTCAAATAACGGTTCAATACACCTTGCTGATCTTGCTCAAACATCTCAAATCCCAAGGACAACCGAGATCCAAATTCCTCATGCATTTCCTTCGTTAATTCCAACTGCAACCAATGTGTGATTGGATTATCATGAAATTCACCGAATAATATTAGTTCCTTCTTTTCACTTGCTTCTACCAACTTTTTAAAACTCGTTTTTTTTCCTTTTGCTGTATATAATTGATATGCTGGCATGTCTTGAGCAAAAAGAGTTAAAGAGGTTGTCTGCGTAAGGAGGACTAAAAAAAGGCAAAGTTGCTTCATTTCAAAAGTTTAAGTTTGTTCGACTAAATTTAATATATTTGGTACAACCCAAACCATTACATTGAAATTTTTGTTGCCTTAAAGAACCCTATTGCTGATTTTACTTGGTGTCTTTACTGCGCAAGGACAAGGTTTTCAAGTCAATTTTCAAGGTTGAAAATTTCGATAAACAAATTCCCGAACACCATGAGAAAATGTATTTTCTTGTTAACATTTATTCTTAGTTTTTACAGTTGGACACAGTCTCCTTGTGCAACTGGTCGCTTCTCCAGTGACGTATTTAGCAACTACACAGTAACAAGTGATATTGTCTATGGACAAAACAATACTTGGAGCGGCGCTAGTAACCAATTAAAATTAGATTTTTATGAACCAACCGGCGACACAGAACAAGCGCGTCCATTGATCATTTGGGTGCACGGCGGAAGTTTTATTGGTGGTTCTAAAACGGATAACGATGTTAAAACATGGTCGCAGAGTTTCGCCAAAAAAGGATACGTCTGTGCAAGCATCGATTACCGACTTGGTTTTTTTCCTTTTGATTCCGTAAATGCAGTCAAAGCGGTGGTGCGTGCAGTTCAAGATTTGAAAGGTGCTATTCGTTATTTTTACAAAGATTGTCAGACGGCTAATCAATACAAAGTTGACACCAATCATATTTTCATTGGTGGTAGTTCAGCCGGAGCGATTACAGCACTGCATGTCGCTTATTTAGATGATCCGTGTGAAATTTCCGATTATTTGAATGCAAGTGCCATTCAAACCCTTGGTGGACTTGAAGGGGCGAGTGGGAATCCTGGATATTCCACAAAAGTACATGCCGTCATTAATGGTTGTGGGGCTTTGGCAAGGTACAGTTGGTTAGAGGCGGGAGATGTTCCACTTTGTTCCTTTCATGGCACAGCGGATGGAACAGTAAAATACAATCGAGGTGTTGTGAATCCCGGAACGCCATTAATGTATTTAGACGGTAGTCGTATGTTACATGAACGTGCGTGTGCAGTAGGTGTGGAAAATCAGTTTTACACCTTTCCAAATGCTCCCCATGTTCCCTATTTAGGGAATGCTGCTTATATGGACACTTCCATTCGATTTATTCGAGATTTTTTGGTCGGACAATTAGGCTGTACAGAAACGGCCCTTCAACCAGCAAATACACCGCTTCAATCCGTAAATTTATATCCGATCAATTACTGTGATGGCTCCCCAGTAAATGAGGTGTGCAGTACTTCTGAACTAGTAGAAGAATCCCTGAATATCAATATTTATCCAAACCCAAGTACTGGAATGATTTATGTCAAAGGTTCTGAACTGACGCGTGCTAACATTCAAGTCATCGATATGATGGGGCGTATCATGTATGAAGAAAACCATTCGTTGACTGACCAAGTCGATCTTTCCGATTTAAAAAAGGGAACCTACCTATTGCGTATTCACACAGAAAATGGACACGTGTTTTCAAAAACCCTGTTACTTCACTAATTAAATTGAATGATATGATTGGAAAGAAATAATATTTTTCTAACTTTGCCACCCTGATGGTCTCATGGCCGAGCGGTTAGGCACCGGTCTGCAAAACCGTCTACAGCAGTTCGAATCTGCTTGAGACCTCAAAAAAAGCCCTGTAATGCAGGGCTTTTTTTATTGCTTGTTTGTGAAGACTCTTTTCACTCTAACAAAACATAACTCACATCGATATTCACGGGAAAGAAGTCTTCTTTCAGTCCAAGATCATCTGATGTTATGATCGAAATAAGCACTTGAAATTAGTGCGAATACACTGACTCTTTGTATCTGTCAAACGAAAAACATATTAAGAATTTGTTAAGTTTTTTCCGTTAGAAATGTGGAATACCTGCGTTTTAGCATCGTATTCAATGAATTCAGGGTAATAAAACGCGAAAATTGTTGATTTTACAAAACTTTCTGCTCCATTGTTGGTTTAGATAGTTGCAAAAGTTTTATATATTTGGCATTCGAAAATTTAAAAATTAGAAACACTAAAATCTATTTATCATGAACAAAAAGAAAAAAACGGTCGGAGGATTTTCAGCAATCGTTTCGTTTCTCGCTATTGCTATTGCATTAGTTGCGGGAGCTTTCATTTACAGTAAAGTTTTTGGAGATCCAAATAACTTCGTTGACAAAGACCCTACAGGTGAGCCTATGGAAGGAAATCTTTATGGGGTTATCTATAAAGGAGGATTTATCGTTCCGATTCTAGTTGCGATTAACTTGATCATCATCATTTTCTCGATTGAGCGTCTAGTTACCTTATTGTTGGCAAATGGTAAAGGAAATACGCACCGATTTATTTCTGCGATCAAAGGTCACATGGAAAAGAAAGATTTCGCTGCAGCAATTGCTCAATGTGATAAACAAAAGGGATCTTTGGCAAATGTTGTTCGTGCAGGATTGGAAAAATACCAGCATGTAAATGGTGATTCTTCCATGTCGAAAGAACAAAAATTAGAGTCGTTGAAAAAAGAATTGGAAGAAGCAACAGCTTTAGAATTGCCAATGCTTTCTAAGAACTTAGCAGTGCTTTCTACGAGTGCTTCCATTGCAACTTTGATCGGTTTGATTGGAACGGTACTCGGGATGATTCGTTCATTTGCCGCGATGTCAAAAGGTTCGCCTGATACTGCTGCATTAGCAACAGGTATCTCAGAGGCCTTGATTAATACTGCATTCGGAATTACGGCGTCAACGTTGGCAATTATCTTGTACAATTTCTTCTCTACGAAAATTGATACAATGACTTATAGCATCGATGAGGCAAGCTTCACGATTGTTCAAGATTTCTCTGCATCAAACTAATTGTTGGTCCAACTTTAAATTAAACAAGCAATGCCAAAATTAAAAATACCCAAAAGTTCCCCGTCCATAGACATGACGCCTATGGTGGACTTGGCGTTCTTGCTTGTGACATTCTTTATGTTGGCCGCTTCATTTCGTGCGAGTGAACCCGTTACGGTAAATACACCTTCAAGTATCAGTGATAAATTCATCCCTGAAAACATGATTATGGTGACGATTGATCCGAATGGACGCGTGTTCTTAAACTTGTCCGGAGCTGAAGCAAGACGTGAAATGCTCAACAATATGCTTGGTAAGTATAAAATGAGCCTTAACGATGAACAAATCGAGAAGTTCACGTTCATGTCAACATTTGGTTGCACCATGCAAGAATTACCTTCTTACATTGATACGGGTGCGGACGACCGCATCACTTTCCAAACG
>JBEEIV010000032.1:0-2766 GCA_041169645.1 Bacteroidota bacterium | reverse complement strand
CTTCGCCAATAGGTTTCTCGTTAATCCTTTTGCCATCACTTCACCAATGTAATGCAATCTTACGTTACCGTTATTGTCTACCTCATGACCACTTAAAAATACATTCCCATTCAAATCATTTGAGCCATATTTCCCGAGTGCGTTGAATTTCTCGTCCAGATCCGGATTCAGACTACTTACATTTATAGAAAGAATGTCTTTGGGTTGAATAACCAGTGGAGTCGGTATTTTTACTTGGGTAACAATGGTGGTGTCAAATGACAACTTATTGAGATAGGACGTTTTTTTCACCGTGTTTAAACAAGATGTCAACAACAAAGCAAATGTGACAACCAGAGTGATGGCACGAAATCTTTTCAACTCCAAAGAGGTACAGTTCCGATAGAATTTCATATAAAAAAAAGTAAACCCCGATTTTGGAAGTTAGAGAATCACCTTTCTAAACAAATTTCTTAAAAAAAAACGACAAAAAAAATTTTAATCTATTTGAAATTCAATGAAATATGAAAAAATTAAGCAAAAAAAACGGGAGCATAGCTCCCGTTTGAATTGTTGTTAATGTTATTATTTTTTTTGGAAAGCTCTTTTTGCTCCAAATCCTATTCCGGCGGCAATCAAGAAACTCAACCCTCCATCAATCGGGCAAGCCGGATCCAAAGGATCACATCCTCCATCCGGTGGTTGAGCCATCAGCAAGGAAGGGAAAACCACAATGATGAGTGTCATAGCGATTACGGAAACGGGAATCAAATATCTTTTCATCTTCTGTATGCTTATCGCAAATTTAAGTTTTATTTGGTTAAAACAAAATCTTGAGTCTTGTTTTTTGGACTTGTTTACCATTGATTTCCAATGTATAATGACCATGAGACATATGTTTCGGCATTTCAAATGGATATACCACGTCTCCACCCTGGTGCTGTAGTGTCTGAATTTTCATGGTTTGTCCAAGTGAATTCAACAATGTCAAGTTGTATTCGCCTTGTGGTAGAGATATCAGTCTGATGTTTGCTTTTCCATCTTCCTTGATAGGATTAGGATATATGGTGATCGAAGGTGACGTTTCAAATACCAGTTTCACAATTTGACTGTATTTTTTCTCACCATCGGTTCCATTGCTTCTGATTCTGTAATAATTCATCAAAGAAGGATCTACGTCTGTGAGTGAATAATTCTCACGACCATTCGATGATACAGTGCCAATCGGAGCGAAAGTTCGTCCATCCAACGACCTTTCCACAGTGTAACCTGAAATGTTAATCTCATTGGCCACTTTCCATGAGACTTTGGACTGCTTGTCCACTTTCACCGCTTTCACCTCGATGAAAGTCACAGGCAATGGTCTGAGCTGACGGAATATCAATTTGAATCTGTCTGAAGCATAAGATCCTGCAGTTGAATTTACTGTAAAGTCAACTGTTGTGGATTGTTGCAAACTAACCGGTGTGGTGGTTCCCAAGAATTTATCAAGAAGCAAAGCTTCAAGTCCATTCACATTTAGATTTTGAGGCGCGAATTCCAATCTGTAGGTTGCAAGCTTCATCTGGCCCATGTTGTAATGAACGGTGTCGTTTGCTTCAAATGGTTTTCTGCTTTCTATCGAAATGTTTTTACCATTGCCGGAGATGCCGAAATTCTCATACAAATTAGACATTTTCTCAGCATCACTTTCGTCAACGTTGTTGTTTGCATTTTCGTCGAAAATCTGAACAACTCCGTCGTTAAGGTCTGGTGTGCCATTTTGTAATTTATAAAGAGATGTTTTGAACATCCGCAATTGAGCGTTGGTTCTCAAAACATTTGCACTGCCATCCACTTTGGCCGTTTCCTTGAACAGTATGCTACCTGCTCCACCATTGGTTCTTACAAAGAATCCTTGACCGGATTGTATGTTGTAATTTCCTCCGGTGTAGCTTCCACCACCTGGAGTGATGAATGACCCGTCAGCAGTTACCGTTTGGTATCCACCATTGGAACCTAATCTACTATCATACAAGTAATAGAATGCTGTAATGTTCGACTTCTGCAGGTTTTGGAAGCTGACTGAGCTTGGATAAGGATTAGGTACAGAAACGAATTGGTTTCCTGCCGTTCCCAAAGTATAGTTGAACGTATCTCCAATATTCAGAATTCCTTTCTCCCTTAAAACGGTTGTATCTGGAATTTGGTTGAATAAAGTTTTAGCTCTGCTACCTCTGACGAAAATCAGATATGGTACATTTCTGTCAAATGCTGCCAATGTGGTTGGTGTGTTAACCCATTGATTGGTGACAGGATTATATGTTTTTATTGATGAACCTCCTGAAGAATATGCGTCAAATCCTAGTAATCTCGCAGCCGCATTAGTACCACCGAGGATTGTCGTGATCTGGGTTCCAAATCCTGGGTTCGGGTTAAATACGGTTGAAGAGTCTCCATTCTCCTGCCATGACTGCTTGATGGTTTGCAAGTTGTGTTTGGTAGGCATGGAAAGCAATCTCCATGTTTTCAATGAAGGTGTACCATTTTTGATATTGGATAAGAAACGCTCAACTGAAACGTTACCGGTAATATTGTTACCTGTATTCACGCCTCCATTTGTAGCATCTCCCACACTCGCAGTTAGCGTATCATTCGACTTCAAAGTCAGGTTATCATTTGTGGTGAATACCCTGTTGTTGCCTTTAAATGAAATCTTATTGAGGATGTTTAACGCGCCATTCAGGGTTACGTTGTTATTGAGAACCAGATTTCTGAGATTGTTGTTTTGGAATGATCCAGCTGCGA
>JBEEIV010000031.1:0-10708 GCA_041169645.1 Bacteroidota bacterium | reverse complement strand
GCACGAATCATTTTTACCTCAAAAAGAAAAGATGCGCATCATTCTAACTTCGGGTGCTTCTTGTCCCGATTCCATTGTCGATGCTGTAATGATGAAACTTCTTTCCTACTTTCTTTCGGATGAAGAAATTAAAACACTTTTAAGTCAATTATAAGATGAAAATCTATACAAAAAAAGGTGACCAAGGACACACAGGATTAATCGGCGGAACGCGCGTTTCCAAAGGAGAATTGCGCATCGAAGCATACGGAACAGTGGATGAATTGAATGCATATGTAGGACTCATTCGCTCCTTTGACATCCATCCTACCGCCGTTGTTCAATTAATGGAAATCCAAGACCGTTTATTTACAATTGGTTCTAGTCTTGCTTCAGATCCGGAAAAATCAAACATGAAAATCCCAGATTTAATTGACGCAGATGTGGAGAAGTTAGAAATTTGGATGGATGAAATGGACCAAGTTCTTCCTCCACTGACCAGTTTTGTTCTTCCTGGAGGACACCCATTCATTGGTCACATACACGTTTGCAGGTGTGTGTGCAGAAGAACTGAACGACTTGTGGTGAATTTAGATGAACATGATTTTGTGGCACCACTCGTTTTAATTTACTTAAACCGCCTCAGTGATTACCTATTTGTACTAGGAAGAAAAATTGCTCAAGACTTGAATATTCAAGAGAAAGAATGGAAGCCACGTTATTAATTTAATGTTGCTTTTTTGCTTAGTTGCTACTTTTAATTTGGATTATTCGAAATAAAAATTACTTTTGCCAAAAATAACACCTAAAAACACAGACATATGTATTGGACTTTAGAACTTGCTTCTTATTTAGAGGATGCTCCATGGCCAGCAACGAAAGAGGAATTGATTGATTTCGCCATTCGTACGGGAGCACCATTAGAAGTAGTAGAAAACCTACAAGACTTGGAAGATGAAGGTGATATGTACGAGAGTATTGAAGAAATATGGCCTGATTATCCATCAAGAGAAGATTTTCTCTTCAATGAAGATGAATATTAATTGAATCCCGCTTCTGCGGGATTTTTTTTATCATGAATTTTTTAGGACACCTTTATTTTTCAGGAACAGACAAGGAATTGATGCACGCAAATCTTTACGGGGATTTTGTGCGTGGCTCTAAATTGGATCATTATCCTGATATTATCCAAAAAGGAATTGTATTACACAGGCAAATCGATTTTTACATCGACAACCATGCGGCCGTAAAGAAATTGAAGCATGCATTAATGCATGAGCTGCCAAAAATTGGTCCAGTAGCCATTGATTTATTTTTTGATCACCTTTTAGCTAAAAATTGGAGCGCCTTTCACCAGGATGATTATGGTGCTTATTTACGTGATTTTTATGCTCACAATACAATCCATTACGACCACTATCCAACAACGTTTATGGAGTTTCTGGAAAAACTTCGTTTACACCAATGGATGAATCATTATCCAACAAAATTTGGATTAGAAAAATCCTGTGAAGGAGTATCAAAACGGATTTCTTTCGAAACGAATTTAGCGCAAGCCCCAGTGATTTTTGACCAAAGAGAAAGCGAAATTAAAGATGCCTTTCTTCGATACATGGAGGATGCTCAAAAAGAGTTTTTAATGCAATAAATTTACGTGTCCCAACACGACAATCGGGGCTTCATCCTCTTTCCGTTGGTAACTAATTCGGTAGGAATAAATCCCATCCGTACATAATGTACTTTCCAAACGACCGTCCCAACCAATGAAGTGATTAGCTGATTCAAAAATGACTTCCCCCCAACGATTCATAATGATCAATGAATAATTTTTTGGTGTAAATCCTGTTGAGAAAACGGGAAGAAAAACAGTATTATGCTCTTCCGCATCTGGAGTAAACGAATTCGGAACAAATAAGGAAACATTATCTCGAACAGTTGCCGTAAGGATTAATGAATCTTTGCATCCAATTGCCGTTTCACTCACCAATTGGACTGTATAACTTCCCTCTAGAAAAGGCAATGGATAATTAAAAGAACTCTGATTATTCACAAAACTATTTCCGTTGATGGTCCAGGTATGTTCATAATTTCCAGCCGTCACATTGTATATAGTTATGGTTGGATCATCGATTTCAACTTGATCTGGATTCAAATAAAAATTAGGAATTGGAGTAGGATCAATCGAAACGGTCAGTATTTCAGTTGGAGAAATACATCCAAATGCATCTATTCCATATACGGAATATGAAGTTGTCTGAGCAGGCGCGACCGTAATGCTACCATTTGGATTTTGAGGAACATCCCATACATAGGATACCGCTCCACTAGCAAACAAGGTTAAATTGGTTTGTGTACAGACCAAAGTATCCTGAACCGTAACGGTAGGTAGTGGTAGTAAATTTAAATTCAACTGAACCAATGAGTCGCAACCAAATACAGAAGGAATCGTGACAGCATACTGTCCAGCACTTGTCAAACTCTGTCCATTGAACAGATAGGTATCACCTGCGCAGATGGAAGCACTAATGCTGGAGGATGGAATTTGAACAAGTGAAAGTTGAAGCGTAATGATGGAGTCGCAACCTAACGCATTTTGTAAAGTATCTGTATAAATCCCAGCCTGTGTCAATAATTGCCCATTAAAATTATATGAATAACCGATACAAACAGAATCAATTACAGTCGAAAAGACTGTTGGATTTTGAAAAACCTCCATTGAATCTTGAGCGGAACATCCATTTACACCGATGGCAGTTGCTGTATAAACACCCGGACTATTCACTTGAATGGAACCTGTGCTTGCTCCATTATTCCATAAGATAGAACTATATGGACCAGTTGCAGTCGCTATTGCAAAATCACCTTGGCAAATAGTGATATCAGGTCCGACATTAAATGAGAAAGTATTCAATCCTACCACAATGGAATCACGAACAGTGGTACATCCACTTGGGACATCCACCCAATAAATCCCTGGAGAATTGATGCTTATTGTGGCGCTTGTCTGCCCATTATTCCACAGGTAAGAATTAAACGTCGTACTCGTTTGAAGCGTCACTGTTTGACCAGGACAAATGGAAATATTTGGTCCAAGATTAGGAAGCACAGGCGCTACCGGAACCGGAAAATTAAACACTTGAATTCCAGGCGCTCCACCCGCTGCACCATGCGATGTTCCTGCACATGCAGGACCAGTATGTAAAACCATTCCCGGATTCCCTCCGGCTAACAGATTAGTGACGTTTGCTGGCACCGATGCTTGTTGAAAAGCGATGGCACCTCCGCCTCCGCCTCCTCCAGGTCCATGACAAGCTGAGGACCACATCGTACTAAAGATATTTCCACCATTTCCACCTCTGGCATCCAGATTTATGTTTGAGGTCGTGTTTGGACACATGTAATAAACATAACCACCTGCTCCACCTCCACCTGCACCTTCGGAATCCGTGTTTCCGATTACATTGGCACCTTTGACATCCACTGTGAAATTGTTTCCATTAATGGTTGGTGAAATGAGAAAAACCATTCCACCACCATTGGATCCAGCAGTTGCATTCAGTCCATTGTCTTTGTAACCACCGCCACCACCACCGCCCATATAGGCCTTGTAAGTGGCATAACTTGGAGCTAGTCCACCTAAGCCGAAAGAAGTATTTAATTGACATCCACCGTAAAATTCGTTTCCGCCTCTTCCTCCGATTCCACCATTTGCACCACCTCCCGCACCAGGATTACCAGTATTCGATCCACCTCCGCCGTTGGCAAGAGGTGCTCTGTTGGCATCCATCGTTACTGGAGGAATAGCAATCCCCTCACCTTTTTTACCGGCATTTTGATTGGCGTAATTTGGATCACCACATCCAAACCATCCTGTAAAAACAGCTCCACCTAGAAATCCTTGTCCAGAAACGTTGATATTCGCATTAAACGTAATGCTATTGGTCGCTTCAATGGCAACAATCCCACCAGTCGAACCATTCCAAGCTTGGGCCGTTACATTTCCAGCAATTGTTACGTTGGTATAGACCGGCACCCTTACTAATTGTACTTTTCCACTTACCGCATAGCTTTTACACAGATTGGAGGTGAAGGTGACCGTATTGCCAGAAATTGAACCTATGAAAGCAAATTCAAAATTTCCAGCACTCATCAAATTTGTAATGGTGCCAAATGCCGCTGTATTCGTGGTTGTAATAAGGGCACCTTTCATTTGAATGATTAAAACCTTATCCCCAACTTGAAAAGGACCAATGGATGCAAGTGTTGCAGTATTCACTGTGACAGCATTTACCGCAGCATAAGAATTCACAATTCCAAAAATATTCTGAGCGACATTTTTTTGATTACTAACGCATAAAAAGAAAAAGAAAAAAAGAAATAGTATGCGTTTCATCTTCACAGCACTTTTGTTTTTATTTGAGAAGGGTTACATGACCTGAAATCGTTTTAAGCTCATTTGTCATATTCAATTTAAAACGAATACTGTACGTGTAAATTCCTTCCGGACATTTGACAAAGTTAAGGTATCCATCCCAACCAATTTGTGGATTTTGTGAAGAAAACACAATTTCACCCCAGCGATTAAAGACATCCAATTGATAACTATCCGGTACAAATCCAGAGGTGAATATTGGCGTGAAGGAATTATTGTGTTCGTCACCATCAGGAGTAAAGGCATTTGGCACGTAATACAATACATCACCTTTCACCTGTATTAATTGTGTGATGGAATCGAGGCAACCATATTGACTCTCGACCAATAATTCTACTTCATAATCTCCTTCTTCAAAAGGATATTGGTATTCAAAACTGGTATTTGATTCTTCTACAACGGTTCCATCTCCGAAATCCCATGTCGATATTTGTTGTCCAGTGGATAAATTCGTAAAAGTTACATAGGGCGAATCACTCGTAAGTAAATAGGGTTCTGCCCCGATTTGAGCAATCGGATTTGGATGTACGGTTACAACGGAAATCGCCGTATCAGTGCAATTAAATTGATTCGACCCAATCACCTGATAGGAAGTAGTCACATTTGGACTGACAAAAACCGTTGTCCCAACTAATGAAGATGGATTCCATTCGTATGTATCTGCACCTGTAACCGAAATACTTACCATTTCGCCATCACATATTTCTTGATCTGGTGTGATGGTCAGATTGGGCTTTGGAAACAATAGAAAGTTTGTTGAAATGGAATCAGAACAGCCTGCCGTTGAGTAACCAACAGCTTGAAAAACTCCAGTTCCAGTTGGAAGAATGTTCTGGACATTTGCCGAACCATTGAAAGCCGCTGGTCCCGTCCAAACGTAAGTTGATGCTCCGGAAGCTGTCAGAACCAAAGCTTCTCCGGGACAAAGTGCCTGTGATGAGGTGACGAGACCCATATTCGGAAGCGGATTTACCGTTAAATCCATAGAATCCAAATGCGTACATCCAAAATCATTCGTTGCCAATAAAAAGAATTCATTTGAAACGAGAGGATTCCAAGTCATTATACCCGTAAAGGATACAGCCGACATTTGCGGACTCCAAGTATAGGTGTAATTACCACCCGGATTGATTGGTCCCAAACTAATGGAATTACCTATGCAAATGGCGGAATCAACAAGTTGAAAAATTGGTTCTGTAGAAATGCTTAGATCCAATTCAATTATGGAATCACAACCATATTGGGATGTCAGTGAATCAATGTAGATTCCACTTTGGGTAATCGTTTGACCATTGAAAGTGTATGGACCACCATTACACAAGGTATCCGTTATCAAGGTGGAAAATTTTGGATAAATGGTTACCTGAACTTGATCCACCGCAGGACACACGCCTGGATTTGATATTGAGGTGGCTGTCAAGGTATAGTTTTGAACAATTGGCACACCAGAGGTATTTTGCGCACTAACGGTTGGATTCGCGGAAGAAGCATTGGACAAATTCAATGGAGGACTCCAAGAATAATTGTAACCAGCAACTGGATTCGAACCCAAGCTACCCGATTCATCTGAACACAGGAAGATATCTGGACCTGCATTGGATTGTACATTAACAAATGACAAATTTAACGTTACTATCGAATCACATCCCTGAACAGCAGTCAGGGTATCGACATAAGTTCCCGATTGGGTTAAGGTCTGACCATTAAAGACATATGAACTACTATTACACACCACTTGATTCACCGTGTCATTGTATTGAGGAACAACCGTGATATTCACTGTATCAAACGTATTGCAATTACCTGGATTTGATGCTAACGAAGTACTCACTACATATGAATACGTTCCCGGAGGAAAATAATTAGGAACGGTCAAAGTAGGATTTGCCACGTTGGGAGAAGACAACCCTGTGGTCGAAATCCAGTAGTAATTATACAATGGATTCGGGGTTGTTCCAATATTAACAGGTGAATTTGGACAAGTTGTAACATCGATACCCGCATTAGATGGAGCACGATTATCATAAAGAATGACATTTCGGATGGAATGCATATCATACAGTGCACCCGTACTTGCTGTAAAGCCTACGTAACCATTTCCTGCTATTGGCGAAGTGGCTTGTAAAACTTGAACATTGTTCACCCAAACGGTAACCAAACCGTTGTTATAAGTCATTTTCACGGGTTGGTAATTCGGATTTCTCAAATAATTCAGGGAACCACCCGAATTTTGAATCTTTGGAGTACCCGGCAAACACTCATTGTATCCTACACCATTAAAAATTTGAATTTCTGGATTGGTTCCACCTTGACTACAATTGTCATACGTATCAATGGCGATTTTCAAACCAGTAGATGTCCCTGGTATTCCGAGTCCCCCACCGAGTACAAATCCGGATGGCGGCGCATTTAAAAAACAAAAAGCCAAGCCATCTGCTGAGTTGCCACCCCAAATTCGGTATTCAAATTCAACCGTAAATTTCTGACAAATTAAAAAATTCGTGTATGTATTAAAAAATATGCCTCCTGACTGACCCGTGGTATTGTTTGTGAGAATTAGCTCGTTATTGAAATTATCCACATCACCAGGAGTATCACCGATGTGCGCATTACCAGTCATTGTCCAACCAGTAGTATTCATATTTGGAGATCCAGTTAATTGTCCAAATACATAATTTTGAGCCCAATTTTTTGTTGAAATAAACAAAAAAGCGAATGCTAGAAATATCGTTTTATTCATCATCGGCTAAAAGACGTTATAAACATTAAATAGTTGCTAAATTTAGTTAAAATTATTGCGCTTATCAATTACTTAGTGTATTTTTGACACAAACTAATGCTGTTCAACGAATGAATGCAAACAACAAAAAAACAAATTTCCATACAGAACGATTTCAATCGTTTAATATTGTCGTATTCGGTGGAGATGGTGATTTAGCCATCAGAAAAATTTATCCCGCATTGTTTCACCGTGACCTTGACGGTCAGCTAAACATCGACTACAACATTGTAGGAATCACCAGGAAGACTCCGGATGAAAATGAATTCTTTGAAAAATTAATTCCATTTTTGGAAAACAGCGATCATCATCGTTACCACAAGGATGAAATTGACAAATTTCTCAAAAAGATAAAATTGATAAAAGTTGCGGATGCGACCGTTGAGGAGTATGCTGAATTAAGTGCGTACATCAAGCAATTCCCTAGCTTCCAAAACATTTATTACTTCTCTACCCCTTCCTCTGCTTTTGGACCTATTGCGCGTACGCTTAAAGCGTGTGACTTAGTCAACGAAACAAGTAAAGTGGTCATTGAAAAACCACTGGGATACAGCCTGGAATCATCCATTGCGATTAACGACGAAATCACGCAAGCATTTGATGAACACCAGATTTACAGGATTGACCATTACCTCGGTAAGGAAACCGTTCAAAACTTAATGGTCCTGCGCTTTGCCAATAATCTATTCGAACGCGCTTGGAACTCAGAAAACATCGATAGCATTCAAATCACTGTAGCTGAAAGTTTGGGAGTTGAAAAAAGAGCTGCTTATTACGATAATTCCGGTGCACTTTTGGACATGATTCAAAACCACCTACTTCAATTATTGTGTTTAGTTGCCATGGAACCACCGGTTTCATTGGAGGCTGATGAAGTCCGAAATGAAAAATTGAAGGTACTCCGTGCACTTCGTCCATTAAACAAAAAAAGTGTTCAAACAGATACCGTTAAAGGACAATATACCCGAGGGAAAATCAATGGGATTCAGGTAAATTCCTACCTGGAAGATATTGAAAAATACGAATCAAAAACGGAGACCTTCGTTGCAATGAAGGCGTATGTAGACAACTGGAGATGGAAGAATGTGCCGTTCTACTTACGCACTGGAAAACGCATGATTAAGCGCTATTCGGAAATTGTCATCAATTTCAAAGAAGTTCGTCACAATATTTTTCCTTCGAAAGAAAAATTGAATAACAACAAGTTAATCATCCGTCTTCAACCTGAGGAACGAATCGAACTCATTCAAATGACAAAAATCCCTGGTCCAGGGGGCTATCGCTATAAACCGATTGCGTTAAAACTAGACTATGTTGATTCCTTTAAAGAACGTTTTCCTGAAGCTTACGAACGATTAATTATTGACGTCATCCGTGGAAATCAAACCTTGTTCATGCGTCAAGATGAACTTCAAGCTGCATGGACCTACATCGAGTCTATTACGAATTCATGGAAATCCAGCAACATGCCAAATGTACTCTATGAAGCAGGAACATGGGGACCTGGAGATGCTGTGTTAGATGAAAATGAATCTTGGATTACAAAGTCATGGAGAGATTAAACACCTTTGAATCAAAAGCGGCTTTAGAAGCTAATTTAGCTGAATGCATTGCCCGTATTTTAATAGCGCAAATTTCAACCAAAGGAATCGCTACCATCTTACTTTCAGGAGGCAGCACGCCTAAGCAACTTTACCAACAATTAGGTCAGATAGATTTGGATTGGTCGAAGGTTCACATCGGTTTAGTAGATGAAAGATTCGTTCATCAAGAACATGCTGCATCGAACGAGAAATTAATTCGTGAAAGCCTGATGTCTAAAAAAGCAACACATGCACATTTTCATTCCATGGTAATTGATTCTAATAACTACCAGGCAAATTTGGCACTAGCGATCAAAGAAAATGAGTTATTCAGAAATACCGATATAGTTCTTTTAGGAATGGGAGACGACGGACATACCGCTTCATTATTTCCCAATGACCAACAGTCACATGAAGCTATTTCCTCAACGGAACTCCTGGCGAATACAAATTCACCGAATGACCCTACACAAAGAATCACCTTTTGTGCTCCGATATTGCAACAGGGAAAACATATTTTCCTGATGATTACAGGCATCAAAAAATTGGAGATTTTATCCGAAAGCAAAGAAAAAAATTATCCCATACACCATTTCATTCCTTTCATTGAAGGAATTTACTACACTGAAAACGCATAAGTTATGAATGCAAAAGTTTTAGAAATCACCCAGCGAATTATTGACCGAAGCAAAGAAATGCGCGCGACTTATTTAGATCAAATGAAATCGGCACATGTGGAAGGTGTTTCACGACAATCCATGAGTTGCGGAAACCTTGCACACGCTTTTGCTGCTTGTGGACCGAATGACAAAAACGAACTTGCACAAAATAAATTACCAAATATTGGCATCATCACAGCGTATAACGACATGCTTTCCGCACACAAAGTTTACGAGGATTATCCAAAAAACTTACGTTTGTACGCGAACAAACACCATGCAGTAGCACAAGTTGCAGGAGCTGTTCCAGCCATGTGCGATGGTGTAACCCAAGGTCAACCAGGAATGGAACTTTCCTTGTATTCACGAGATGTCATCGCGATGTCAACAGCTATTGGACTCTCTCACAATATGTTCGACGCAACATTATGCTTGGGTATTTGCGATAAAATTGTTCCTGGGCTCATGATGGGAGCACTTCGTTTCGGTCACTTACCGACCGTATTCGTCCCAGGTGGACCAATGCCAAGCGGAATTAGTAATGAAGAAAAAGGCCGTATTCGACAGCTTTTCGCAGAAGGGAAAATTGGACGTGAAGAATTATTAAAAGGTGAATCGGATTCCTACCATTCACCAGGAACGTGTACGTTTTATGGCACAGCCAACAGCAACCAAATGCTCATGGAAATCATGGGCATGCAATTACCCGGATCAAGCTTTGTTAATCCAGGGACCGAATTACGCGATTTATTGAATGAAGAAGCTGTCCGAGTCGCTATTGAAAACACCAAATATGGATTCGAAAGATCAATCGCAAATATCATTGATGAAAAAGTTATCGTCAACGGGATTATCGGTTTATTGGCTACTGGAGGATCAACAAATCACACCATTCACTTAATCGCGATTGCACGTGCTGCAGGAATCATCATTAACTGGGATGACATGTCCGATTTATCCGATGTTGTTCCACTCTTGACACGCATGTATCCAAATGGCGCAGCAGATGTAAACCATTTCCATGCTTCAGGCGGAATGGGCTTTGTGATTCGCACTTTACTCGATAATGGCATTCTACATGAAGATGTGAATACCATCCTAGGAAAAGGACTAAATGCATACAAACAAGAACCAAGAATTGAAAATCATCAATTGATTTGGGTAGATGGAGCCAAAGAAACGTTGAATGATTCCATCATTCGCCCGGTGGACAATCCATTTTCAAAAGATGGTGGCATCAAAATATTAAAAGGAAATTTAGGTCGCTCCGTTATCA
>JBEEIV010000030.1:0-7629 GCA_041169645.1 Bacteroidota bacterium | reverse complement strand
TATTCCTAACAAGAGTTTTTTAATAAAGCGGTATTTCACTGAAGTAGCGTAGTGTCGCGTCTTTTGAGTCATCCACCTTGTCCAGGTTGTGGGAGCGGGTGAGTGGCAAAAGGATTCTGGATTTAATTGAATCGCGTAGTTTGATTTTCGCGCTGCCTCCTGAATAAAAAGTACGTCATCACCTGTTGTGACGGAATAATGTGATTTAAACCCATTAACAGAATGAAAAACACTTTTCGTGTATGCAAGGTTTCTTCCAACACCCATGTAAGGTAATTTTGCCAAGGCCATGGACAAGTAGTTGACGCCAATCCAAGCAGTGTCAAATCGAATCAAGCGGTTCAGAAATCCTTTGTCTTTCTGATAAGGAGCATAACCAATAACAATTTGTTTTGAGCGGGAATATTGACTTGCCATTTGTTTAATCCACTGATTGTTTGTTGGTTTGCAATCAGCATCTGTTAAGACGAAATGCTCATATTTTGCCGATTTGATGGCTAAGGTGATGGGAAGTTTTTTTCCTGGACGAAGGTGTTTGTTTTTGCTCAATTCCACCACGCGTAAATTCGGAAATTGTCGAGCGAATGCAGTCAGAATCCATCCGCTGTCGTCAATAGATTGATAATTAACAACAATCACTTCGTATTCTGGATAATCTTGACTTAAAATAGCTGGTAGGTTCTCGTATAAGTTGTCGGATTCATTTCGAGCAGCGATGATGACACTTACTGGCATCCAATTTTGATGTTCATCAATCGGTTTGGTCTTGTGAAAAGCGAGTTTGCTATAGATAAAAAGTACATATAATACTTGCATCAACGCAAACAAGGTGAGCACCAAGAATGCGATGGTAAAATAATTCATTTCGAACGTAGGCAAAAACTTCATAGGATAACTTCAGTACAAAGATGAATTCTCAAATCAAATACACGTATCTTTGTTCAAGTTATTTTTCAACATTTTTATGCACTTTGAACTTCTGACGCAAAATAATGACTCAAAAGCACGCTTGGGTCGACTTCATACAGACCACGGAACCATTGAAACTCCGATATTTATGCCCGTTGGTACAGTCGGTTCTGTCAAAGGAGTGCATCAACAAGAATTGCGTGACGATATCAATGCGCAAATCATTTTGGGAAATACCTACCATTTATTTTTGAGACCGGGAGTAGAAGTATTAGAGGCAGCTGGAGGATTACATCAATTTATCGGTTGGGAAAGACCGATGTTAACGGACAGTGGTGGTTATCAAGTGTATTCACTTTCAGGAAGTAGAAAAATCATTGAAGAAGGAGTTAAATTTCAATCTCACATTGATGGAAGTTATCACTTTTTCACGCCGGAAAGAGCGATTGAAATACAACGATCAATCGGTGCCGATATCATCATGGCTTTTGATGAATGTACACCTTATCCTTGTGAATACAATTATGCAAAACGCTCCATGGATATGACACATCGCTGGCTAAAAAGGTGTTTTGAGGCCATGGATGCAACCGAACCAAAATATGGTTATGAGCAGGCCTTATTTCCAATCGTTCAGGGAAGTGTATATAAAGATTTAAGAAAGGAATCTGCTGAAAACATTGCTTCTTGGGATGCAGTTGGTAATGCGATTGGCGGATTGTCTGTAGGTGAACCGGATGAGGATTTGTATGAAATGACTGAACTCGTTTGCGACATCCTTCCAAAGGACAAACCGCGTTATCTAATGGGAGTTGGAACACCCACAAACATTTTGGAATGCATTGCTTTGGGAATCGATATGTTTGATTGTGTGATGCCGAGTAGGAATGCGCGACATGGTTTATTATATACTTGGGAGGGAACCATTAACATTAAAAATGAAAAATGGTCGAAAGATTTTTCTCCTATTGATGAAACAAGTGGCGTATGGGTTGATCAAGTATATACGAAAGCTTATTTACGTCATTTAGTAAAGTCAGGTGAGTATCTGGGTATTCAAATTGCGACCATACATAATTTGGCCTTTTATTTGGAGTTGGTCAAACAAGCGAGAGAACACATTCAGGCGGGTGATTTTGTTGCTTGGAAAAATCAAGTCATACCAAAACTTTCCATTCGACGTTAATTCGTTATGCTCAAAATCATCGATCGATATATCATCAAAAAATTCCTTTCCACATTCTTTTTTATGTTGGGGATCATTATGTTGTTATCGATTGTATTTGATGTGTCTGAAAAGTTAAGTGAATTCATATCAAACAAGGCTCCGATTTCGGAGATTATCTTTGAATACTACGTGAATTTCATTCTTTTTTATGGCAACACCTTTTCTTCGATGATAATTTTTATTTCGGTGATTTGGTTTACCGCTAAAATGGCACAGGATACGGAGATTATTCCCATTTGGTTTAGTGGAAGACCAGTAACACGTTTTTTACGACCGTATATCATTGGTGCTACCATACTTATGATAATATCCTTTGCTTTGAATCATTTTATTGTACCGCGTTCTTCCAAAATCCGCTTGGCTTTTGAAGAAAAGTACTACCGCGATGTATTATCGGTAGAAGATTATCAAGCGGAATATCCCGGAAACGAACTGGTTTATTTTTCGAATTATACTACCGCAGAGAATCAGATTCATGATTTGACCATTCAAAAATGGAATGATGAAAATGAACCAATCTATTTTTTCAGGGCAAGAACGGCAAAAAATATTCCTGGAACAAATCGTTGGCGCATTAGAGATTTTTACGAGAAAGATTATTCGTTTCCAAAAGGAAAGCTGATTCATGGTGCACAAAAAGACACCACCTTTTCGTTTACCGCTGATGAAATGGCGCAACGGGAAAACGTTGCTCAGTCTATGACTTACACTGAATTGACGCAGTTGATCGAACGAGAGAAACTAAAGGGTTCATCTTTGGTCCCTAGTTATGAAATAGAATTACATCAGCGCACTTCATATCCATTTG
Source organism: Bacteroidota bacterium (assembly GCA_041169645.1). Lineage (GTDB taxonomy): Bacteria > Bacteroidota > Bacteroidia > Flavobacteriales_D > Crocinitomicaceae > UBA952. Next base: position 4,684 of record JBEEIV010000030.1, on the reverse strand, counting down.
CGGCGTATATTTTAACGATTATGGGAGTATCTGTTTCTTCACGTAAAAAACGGGGTGGGATTGGAGTGAACATTGCCATTGGGTTAACGATTGTATTCGTGTATATTTTCTCCATGAAAATGTTGACAGTGGCCTCGATAAATGTTGGACTTCCAGCAGTAATTGCGGTATGGATGCCGAATGTTTTATTTGCTGTTGCTGCATACGTGTTGTATCGTTTCGCTCAGAAATAGGAAAGTTTTTCCAAGTCAATCCATTGACCATCTTCTGCTGCCATTGTATTTTCGAAACATTCCCTTGCTTCGATGAGGTGTTGTTCGGATGACTCGTAGCGCGAGGAAAAATGACCAATCAATAAATGTTTGACGTCCATTTTTTTAGCCATTTCTGCCGCTTGCTTGGCCGTACTATGATATGTGAGTTTCGCGCGCGAAGTATGTTGCTCGGTGAAGGTAGCTTCATGATACATCAAGTGTGCAGCCTTAATTGCCTCTTCATAACCGGTCCAGGGTTTCGTATCTGAACAATAGACGTACTGAAGAGAAGGGGATGGTTCACGTGTGAAAAGACTGTTTTTTAATATCCTACCTTCCTTGTTTAAATCTAAACCAGCCTTCAATTTCGGCAAGTCTTCCAATAATAAACCGGCCTCTTTTATGGCCTCTGGTATTAAATGCCGCTGTTTTGGTTTTTCCTGAATGCGGTATCCCCATGTAGGAATGCGGTGTTTTAAGGGAAACGATATAATTTCGATTAATCGGTCCTCAAAAATGGTTTGAAAGGACTGCGATTCAATTGCAACAAATTCGACATGAAAACACAGCTTGTGTCCACCTACTTCAATAAAAGAAGTAATCAGCTGTTCTAACTGCGGAGGACCATAAACGGTTAATCCTCTTGTTCTACCCAGTAAATGCATGGTAGAAATGAGTCCCGGTAACCCGAAGAAATGATCTCCGTGTAGGTGAGAAATTAAAATGTGCGTAATGCGTTGGAGTTTAATTCCGTATTTTCTGAGTTGAAGTTGAGTTCCTTCACCACAGTCGATGAGTATATGCCTGTTATTGCATTCGATGTATTGTGCTGTTGGATTTCGTTTTCCAGTTGGTAGTGCAGCACCACTTCCTAAAATGCAAACAGAGAAACTCACGCGTTTAATGCATCAATTCCTTTTTCCAATGATTCCGAAATCAATAGGACTTTGTTGAGTTGTGCAATTTCAACCATTTTCTGAACGCTACTTTGTAGTCCGCACAAAACAAACTTGCCATTTGTGTCCTTACACAATCTATTGGCAATTAATACAGCACTTAAGCCTGATGAATCACAATATTTTGTATGTGACAGATTTAATAAAATGAAATTACTGCCAATTTTATTGAGTTGCAGGAAATGGCTTTTCAGCTCGGGCGCATTACTTGCATCAAGTTTTTCTACGTTTGCAGTTACAACAACTATATTTCCTTGAGGTTCTACTGAAAAATTCATGACAATCATTTTGTCAAATGTAAAAATTTTCAGCGTTCAATTTTCGAAGCAAGCAAATAAATTACCGCCATTCGCACTGCTACTCCGTTTTCGACCTGATCTAGGATGATGCTTTGACTTGAATCAGCGACATCACTCGATATCTCCACTCCTCGGTTAATTGGTCCAGGGTGCATGATGATGATTTCTTTTGATAGGCCATCCAAAATCTCTTTGTTCAAGCCAAACAACATGGTGTATTCACGAAGGGAAGGGAAATACTTGATGTCTTGTCGCTCCAATTGAATCCGCAGCATGTTTGCAACATCGCACCATTCTAGTGCTTCTCTTAGGTTGTGCGAAACCTTAACGCCAAGGTCTCCAATGTATTTGGGAATAAGGGTTGTTGGTCCACATACCATCACTTCAGCGCCCAGTTTTTGAAGGCAATAAATATTGGAAAGTGCCACCCGTGAATGCAAAATATCTCCAACGATGACCACTTTTTTTCCTTCTACTGTTCCAAGTCTTTCTCGAATCGAAAAAGCGTCAAGTAAAGCTTGGGTTGGATGCTCATGGGTTCCATCTCCCGCGTTAATTACACGAGCGTTTACTTTCTGTGATAGAAATAAAGCAGCTCCCGGATTTGGATGACGCATCACAACCATGTCAACTTTCATGGCCAGAATATTATTCACTGTGTCAATAAGCGTTTCTCCTTTTTTTACCGAGCTACTAGCTGCACTGAAGTTAACCGTATCAGCTGAAAGTCGTTTTTCTGCTAATTCAAAGGACAACCTTGTTCGTGTAGAATTTTCAAAGAAAATATTTGCAATGGTAATGTCTCTGAGTGATGGAACTTTTTTAATGGGACGATTGATCACATCTTTAAAACTATCCGCCGTTTTAAAAATTAACTCGATATCTTCTTTCGATAAATCTTTTATTCCAGTAAGGTGATCAACACTTAAATTATTCATTGCTTTCTTTTGTAAACAATACCACTTTATCTTCTCCTTCGGTTTCTTTCCATTCTACAGAAACGCGCTCTGATATGAGCGTATCCACGGTTTTTCCTACATAATCTGGCTGAATGGGCAAATCTCGACTAAAACGACGATCAATGAGTACTAATAATTCTACTTTGGATGGACGACCAAAAGTCAAAAGTGCGTCTAATCCGGATCGAATGGTTCTACCCGTGTACAATACATCATCTACCAAAATGACGCGTTTATTTTCAATACTAAAGTCTATGTTGGTCACACTTGGAATAATGGCTTTTTCTCTACGACGAAAATCATCTCGGTAGAAGGTAATATCTAAATTACCACATTGAATCTCTTTTCCAAGAATTGCTTCCAAAGAAGACTTGAGTCTAGACACAACATGAATGCCTCTTGGTTGTAAACCAATGAGTACTGTTTCCGAAAAGTCGTTGTGGGATTCAATTAATTCATGGGAAAGACGTTTCAACGTGAGGTCCAAATGTGTTGGATTCAAGATGATTTGCTTTTCCATTGGAACAAAGATAAGGGATATTTAGGTTCCAACGAACTACCTCCAGTATTTTTATGCATTTATTCTGCTCGTTTGAGATCTGATAACAAGAAGAAACTACCGGTAACTAGGATTAAATCCTTAGCAGAAACGGTTTTTTTCAAGGATGCTAGAACTGTATTTACATCGGATGAAACACCTTGAATTCGTTCATCTTGTTTCTTGAATTCAAACCATTGCTCCATTTTCATGCTGCGCGTATTCGAAAATTCAACCAAGTGTATGCGTGCCTTCTTAGGAAATAAGGAGAAAATCTCGTTAACATTTTTATCTTGAGCGGCACCGTAAATCACGTGCAGGTTATCATAAGTAAGTTGGTTAATTGCATCAAATGTTGCTTCAAATCCTTCTTTGTTGTGGGAAACATCAAAGTATACCAAGGGATTTTCGGAGATTTTGGTTAATCGTCCAAAAAAGCCTGTGTTTTTATTTAAATGCTGTATGGATGCTTCTAGTTCTACCTGATTGACTGAGACACCTAACTTTTCCAAGGCACAGAGCGCCGTGTTTAGGTTCATTCGCTGGAGTCCGGGCAATTGGATAGAAACCGGAATTTCATGTTTTTCTTTTTGAGCAAAATAGATGGGTGCAGCTACATTGATTGCTGTTTCTAAAAAAACAGGGGAAATTTCATCTTGTGTTTGCCCAATGACAATTGGCACGCCTCTTTTGAAGATTCCCGCCTTTTCTTTGGCAATTTCGGTCAAGGTTTCACCGAGAAATTGTGTATGATCGAATCCAATGTTTGTAACAATCGATAAAGTTGATGCTAAGACATTTGTTGCGTCTAAACGCCCACCCATTCCGGTTTCAATGACGAGGATCGAACAATCATTTCGTTCAAAATAATCCATTGCCATCGCAAAGGTCAACTCAAAAAAACTTGGTTCAAAAGCGAGTTTAAGGTCAATCACACGTTGACAAAAGTCAAGCACGGCATTTTCAGCAATTTTTTCTCCATTGATACGGATGCGTTCACGGAAATCGAAGATATGTGGGGAGGTAAATTGGCCGACTTTTTCTTTTTTTTCGACAAGAATTGAACCGATGTAGGCACAGGTTGATCCTTTTCCATTTGTTCCAGCAACGTGAATAATATTCTTCATATCTGCTCGAATGCCCAAGGCTTTCAATAAGTTTTGGGTTTGTTGCAAACCAGGTTTATATGCACCGGCACCCAAGTGCTGATACGACGGAAATTGTTGAAACATCCAATCGATTGATTCCTGATAAGAACGTAGTTTCATTTAAATCAGCTGTAGTAAAAAGAAGGTGCCAATACCTGCAAAATAGCCTAAAGCGGCAAGTAATGATATGCGTTGTAGGTACCATAAAAATGAGATTTTTTCCATTCCCATGGCAACCACTCCAGCAGCGGACCCAATGATGAGCATAGATCCACCGGTTCCAGCAGCATAAGCGATCAAATGCCATACTTCATGATCCGAGGCATACTGAAACATGCCCATGGATGCAGCAACGATTGGAACATTATCGATGATTGCTGAAGCAATTCCAAGCAAGGTCACAAATATATTGACATCCATTGATTCTTGGATTTGGCTACCAAAACTAAAGATCATTCCAAGGGACTCCATGGCAGCGACGGTCATCAATATACCTAGAAAGAATAAAATACTTGGAAGTTCAATTTTAG
>JBEEIV010000029.1:0-7258 GCA_041169645.1 Bacteroidota bacterium | reverse complement strand
TGTTAGAAGGATTAAATGTGTGCCGCATAAATTTCTCACATGGATCGTATGAAGATCACGCAGGTGCTGTTTCCATGATCCGCTCTCTCAACGAGGAACTTGGGTTAAATGTCTCGATTCTAGCAGATTTACAGGGACCTAAAATCCGCACGAATGAAATGGAAAACAACGGTGTACCATTGGAAATCGGTAAGGAAATTTTGTTAATCGTAGATAAGGTAATTGGAAATACTGAGCGTTTCTCGATTAATTATAAGTTATTGCCAAGAGATGTGAAGTCGGGAGAACGCATTTTGTTGGATGATGGTAAAATTGTTTTAGAGGTAAGAGAAACTGACGGACATTCAAGCATTCGTTGTGAAATCATCCAGGGAGGAATTCTTTCGTCTAAAAAAGGGGTGAATTTCCCCAATACTAAAATTTCCATGCCGTCGCTAACGGAAAAGGACATTGAAGATTTAAACTTTGCATTAGATCAACAAGTTGATTGGATTGGCTTGTCTTTTGTACGTTCGCAAGCAGACATTATTGATTTAAAAAAGCGCATCGCCGATAAAAACCATCATGCGAAGGTAATCGCTAAAATTGAAAAACCGGAAGCGCTGGAAAACATAGATGAAATCATTGCTGAAAGTGATGGATTAATGGTTGCTCGCGGAGATCTTGGTGTGGAAGTTCCTTATCAAACGGTACCATCCATTCAAAAAATGCTCATTTCTAAATGCATCTCTCAAGCAAAACCTGTGATTGTGGCCACACAAATGATGGAATCCATGATTGCTAATTTAACGCCTAGTCGCGCTGAAGTGAATGATGTTGCTAATGCTGTATTGGATGGAGCAGATGCTGTAATGTTATCAGGAGAGACTTCCGTAGGGAATTACCCCGTTGAAGTTATTCAAACGATGGCAAATATCATCAAGGAAATGGAAAAACACGATGCAATGTACCACAAAGAGGAATTGCCTTTGAAGAATAGTGATCGATTCATTACAGACTCCATTTGTTTTAATGCGTGTCGTTTGGCTCAACGCGTTGAAGCAACAGCCATTATCACCATGTCCTTCTCAGGTTATACTGCTTATAAAATTGCGTCTCAGCGCCCGAATAGTCAGATCTATGTGTTTACGAGCAATCGTAGTATTTTAGCTCAATTGAACCTTGTTTGGGGTGTTCGTGCGTTCTATTACGACAAACGAATCTCCACGGATCATACGATCGCAGACATCAAGTACTTCATGAAGTCTGAGGGATACCTCGATCTTGGTGACCTAGTCATCAACATTGCATCCATTCCATTAGAAGATCTTGGTGCGTCGAATATGTTGAAATTAAGCTACGTGGATTAATTCTTTTCTTTTCGCATTTTTTCTTTCCAAGCGGGAAGGGCATCTCGAGAAAAATGATTAACTTAAAGTAAAGAACAGGTGAGATGGAAAAAAAATGGGTTTTTCAACCAAGTGTTGATGCAGAGAAGGTACGTTCATTAAGTGATCAATTAAAAGTAGATTCCCTCGTTGCGGAATTGTTGCTTCAAAGAGGCATTGAAAAGGAGGAGTGTGCTAGGGACTTCTTTCGTCCAGACTTATCAAAACTTCACGATCCCTTTCAAATGAAAGACATGGATCGAGCAGCAGAGCGCTTGCATCAAGCCATTGAAAAGAACGAAGGCATCTTGTTGTTTGGAGACTACGATGTGGATGGTACAACTGCTGTTGCTTTGATGTATGAACAATTGAGTAAATTCCATCAAAACCTACATTATTATATCCCGGATCGATACAAAGAAGGCTATGGCTTAAGTCAAGCGGGAATTGACTATGCAAAATCCGAGAATGTGACCTTAATGATTGCCTTGGATTGTGGCATTAAATCTAATGATCTCGTTGCATTGGCAAAGGAAAAAGGGATTGATTTCATTATTTGCGATCACCACCAACCAGGAGCGTTTATTCCTGACGCCATTGTATTAGATCCCAAACGAACGGATTGCCCATACCCTTACAAAGAACTCTCAGGATGCGGAGTTGGGTTTAAACTGTTGCAGGCACTTTTTACCCGCTTGGATATTCCTCTGCAAGCCTTGTTTCAAAGTTTGGATTTACTAGCTTTAAGTATTGGTGCGGATATCGTAGAAGTTACCGGAGAAAATAGAATTTTAGCATACCACGGACTCCAACAATTAAATAAACAACCACGAAAAGCCTTTCAAGAACTCCTTATTCTGGCTGGTAAGAAATTACCCATGACCTTGACGGATGTTGTATTTGTGATTGCGCCCAGAGTTAATGCCGCCGGGAGAATTCACAGTGGGAGAACGGCTGTGGATTGGATGCTGTCCATGGATGAGCTGGAAATTAAAAAATTGGCAGAGGAGATCCATGCAGATAACGCTTTGCGTCGAACGATTGATCAAGCAATGACCGAAGAAGCGTTATTGCAACTTGAATCGGATGATTTGCATTCCACGCGATATACTAATGTGGTTTTCAATGACAAATGGCACAAAGGAGTTGTTGGCATCGTTGCCTCTCGAATCATTGAGACGCATTACCGTCCAACCATCGTATTAACGGAATCAAATGGATTGGTGACAGGCTCTGCACGCAGTGTTGGTCCCATAAATTTATATGACGTCTTAGCAGCGTGTAGTGAACATTTAATTCAATTTGGCGGACACCATTATGCAGCCGGATTAACATTACACCGATCAAAATTGGATGCATTTAAGGTTGCATTTGAAACAGAAGTTCATGGAATTTTAGCATCGCAGCCTCTGGAAGCTATTCAAGCAATCGATTTGCGTATCGACCTGGATGACATCCAAACAGAATGGAATGGAAAACTTCCACGAATTAAAAAGTTGTTAGATGCTTTCGAACCCTTTGGTCCAGGTAATATGAAACCTGTATTTTGCACGACAGAACTTTATGCAAAAGATGCCCGCATTTTAAAGGAAAAACACTTGAAGTTAACCGTCGTTCAGCCCAATTCCAAATTGGTCTTCGATGCAATTGGATTTAATCTCGCAGAAAAAGAAATCGCTACTTTGAAAGGATTGCCTTTCGAAATGGCCTATACGCTAGAAACCAATGAGTTCAATGGAAAAATCAACATTCAATTGAATATTAAGGACATTCGCTCATCGGATTCCTGAATTTGATGTATTTTTGGTTCATATGTTTACAGGAATTATTGAAGAAATTGGAACGGTTACTGCGATTGAAAAAGACGCGGGAAACATTCACTTTACGATTGAGTCGAAATTAAGTTCCGAATTGAAAATCGACCAAAGTGTGGCTCACAATGGCTGTTGTTTAACGGTTGTTGCATTAAACGATGGAAGTCATACGGTAACAGCCATTCACGAGACTTTGACGAAAACGAATTTATCTGATTGGAAAGTTGGTTCTAAAATCAATTTGGAGCGCTGTATGAGCTTCAATGGCCGATTAGATGGACATATTGTTCAAGGACATGTAGACGGATTAGCACGTTGCATTGAAATCACGGATGAAAATGGCAGCTGGCGTTTTCGTTTTGAATACACTGCAGATTTTGTAACAGTGGAAAAAGGTTCAATTACCATTAATGGAACCAGTTTAACGGTGGTTGATTCTAAAGAACACTCTTTTTCTGTCTGTATTATCCCATTTACGTATGAGCATACCAATTTTCATTCGTTAACTGTTGGTGATGAGGTGAATTTAGAGTTTGACATCATTGGGAAATATGTCGCTCGACTGATGAATCGCTAGAAGAAATGTAAAGCAATCGTTTGAACATGTGTTTCCTGTTTCAGGACAACAAACTTCGCTTGTTCAAATGATGGTGGACCAACAGCCCCCATCGCATTGTTTGAAAAGGCAAATCCTTCCGTAGGAATTCCGATCCAATTCTGATCGATTTGTTCATTGTTATTTTCGTCGTGAAAGACGCCAAAAGCATAGGTGCCAGCAGGAATACTATCCAAAGTAAAGGTCATTTCGTCAAGGAGAGGATTCAAAACGAGTGATTTATAGACCATTGATGGGTTATTGAAACTGGCATTACTGTTATACAATCCAAAATTAATTTTACCATTTGTATTTTGCATGCCAGTTAAATGTACCTCAATTTTCCCGAGGGTGTCAGTAATGGTTGAATCTGGGTTATTCGGAACATTTTGAAAGGGAGTAGGAACTTTATCTTTGAGACAAGAGGAAATAATCAAAAGTATGGTCATCAGCATTCCAAAAATTCTCATCTCACGTATTTTAATGTTAAAATACAAAAAAAAGTTTGGCACAAAAAAAAGGGACGCATCTTGCGCCCCTTTCAAAATAATAAAACAAAATTATTTAATCTTACCCACTGCCTTTAATACTTGTTTGGCAGTTGCATTATTAGGATCTAATTGATAGATTAGTTCATAATAGAAAATGGACTTAGCTTCGTCTTTTGCGGGAGATTTTGCGTAATAGTCTGCTAGGTATTTTGACACTTCCAAAATCATCGGTTTGTTATTATTTGTAGCTCGATCTTCAGGTTTAATTAATTCGATCACTTTTTCACAATGAGGTTGTGCGGACCATTTTTCATTATTTGGATCAATTTTGTAATAACAGCGAGCTCTCCAAAAATAACCTTGTGCATAGGTTGGAGCTAGTTTGTTAACCCTTGCAAATGCAGAATCAGCTAAAACATAATCTTTTGGTCCAGAATATAGCGCTTTTCCTAATTCATATTCTTCCGCTGAATTCAAGCTCACTAATTTTGATCTTTTCGTGAAAAACTCAATTGCTTTATCGAATTTTTTTGCTTTGTAATACATACTTGCCACTTCACCTGTTAATTCTTTCGCAGCAATGTCATTGATTGAAATAGCTTTTTCATACTCTAATAAACCAAGAGAATCTTTTCCTTGTTTCATCAAGATTGCTCCTCTTGTTTTGTAATCCAAGTAACTTACCATGTTGGAAGGTACTATGGTAAAAAATCGGTTTGAAGCATCTAATCCATTTTGAAGCGTGGTACTATCTGGGTTACACTCAAGGTATGAGAATGCCAACATGCGCTCCGTGTAAAAGTTGGTTACGTTGTTTTCATTTAAATACTTCACTTCATTTATCGCTTCACAATACTGTTTTGCATTGAATAATGCTGTTGCATACAGGTAGCGCGCTTCTAAATTGTTATTTAATTTGAGGTATTTCTGCCAATCATCAATCGCCGCTTTTTTCTTGCCAAACAACATGTTTAATTCAGCATTTGCACGGTAAGCTGGTGCGTAAGTTGAATCAATTTGTTTTGCTTGTTTGTACATTTCATTTGCTTTCTCTTGATTCTGAGCAGCTTGATAAATTTTTGCCACACGAACAACGCCACGAGCAGATTTGGGATTGATATCCAATACAGCTAGGTATGATTTAATCGCTAAACTCGCGTTATCAGGTGTTTTTGCATAAAGGGCATCTCCTTTTAACAACAAATTATCTTCGTTTTTAGGATCTTTAGTAATGGCTTCTTCCAGAAGTAAAAGCGCTTGATCGTAGTCCTTATTTTCTGATTTAATGAAAATCTTCGCCATGCCACGTATCACCTCAGCACGTTTGATTTTGTCTTTTTTCGTTAAAGCCATTGCTTTATCAAATTCTAATTTGGCATCTGCATTTTTACCGTTCAACCAAAGCACACGTCCTGCTGCTACAAATGGTAAAGCACGTAACTTATCTACTTCGATGCTTTTATTCCACATCATTTTGGCAGAATCAATGAGTCCTTTGTCGAAATAGCAATCGCCGTAATAGAAATAAATCTCCCCGTTGGTTGGGTCAGCTTTTACCAATGCAGCGAAGTCTTTTAACGCATCCGCATAGCGCTCGTTATCCGTTTTGTAAATAGCATCTTTTAGTGTTTGACCAAAAGTTAAACTGCTAAATAATACTGCTCCGATTAAAAATAAGGTTTTCATGGCTTGAGTTTTTTTATGCTAATCAATTTGCTTGCCAAAAATAGCTTTGTTTTATGGTTTGGCAAAAAAAAGAAAGCAGAATTGATGTTAATTTATTATTTCGAACCCATTTGAATGAGTCGTACGGGATTGTTTGCTGGAACTAATTCGGATTTATGGATGATGATTTGGCCTTTTTCTCCAACCATAAAGTTCACAAATCCCGAATTTAAACTGGAGCGACTACCTTTATTAATCATCCATACATCACGTATGAGTGGGTATTCCCGAGTGAAAATAAATCCATTAATCGGTTTAAAGGATGGACTTTGATCAGTCAAACGGACATCCATCACATGAATGCCATCTAAGAAATGAAGCACTTCAAAATCTTCTTGATCTGAAATCCAGTTGAGTCCAATAATCCCAACAGCATTTTTGTTGGTTTTCACGTATTCAATGACTTCCTTGTTCGATTTTGCAGCAAAAACATTTGTCGAAAGCGTCTTGGTTTGCAATAATTCAGTGACATAATTAAAGTTCGCTGAATTTATTTGATCAAACACGATGGTTACAGGTTGCTTCGAGCTAGGCCAAACACTGTTTTTATCTTTTAAGAATTGTTTGAGTTGTGGAATACTGATGATGGTATCCTTGTTATCTGGATGAACAATTAACGCTACGGCGTCTAAGGCAATGCGATCGCTGCTCACTTCAACATTTTTACTTTTTAGGTAATATTTCTCTGCTTTTGTTAGTTCTCGGGTAACGGTAATCGTTTTTACTTTTCCTTCTAGAAAAGCCTGTATGATGGCATCTTCGGTGGTATATTTCGCCGTAATGTCAGCTTGAGGGTTCAAGCTTTCAAAAGTGGAGATGGAGGTTTCAAAAAGTGGCTTAAAGGATTCTTCCACATAAATGTATGCCTCTCCTTTTTCATGTGTGTTTTTTGAGGATACCAAAGGATTCTGATTCGGATCACAACTGGTTATTCCAATTACAAGGAGGATCAACATCCGCTTAATTGTCTTCATTTTGCTGCATTTTTTGACGTTTAACAACTTGATAAATTCGGGAAAAACGGTAGATGGCATATAAAATGAGCACACCAATCATGACCATTCTTTTCCAACCGAACAAGTACTCCAGTGCATTTGAAAATAGGAGCACTCCTGCAAAAAATAGGGCAGAAGCGACCACGATTCCACCAATGATGTTTTGTATTAATTGACCGTTCATATTGACAAAAAAAATCCCCAATCGAAAACTCTATTGGGGATTTGTAAAAAAATCGATTTTCTATTGTGATTCGAATTTAATCGGAAG
>JBEEIV010000028.1:0-3128 GCA_041169645.1 Bacteroidota bacterium | reverse complement strand
ACTTCCAATGAATTTTTCCTGCAATAGCCTGCAATTTGAACTAAGGAATTTTGATTACCTACGCCCCAAAGTTTAAATTCGCTCTGGTCGAAATAATTCAAGGATTCAAATTGCATAGATTTCTGAGCCTGTGACGTGGCAATTTCAAAGGTAAATTTAGGAAACGCAGTTCCTGGCTCCCATTTTAAAACAGGCGCATTATTCGTCACGTTGAAGTGATAATCCATAAATGGAACAACATACGAACCGCGTTTCGCAGCGGTGTAAAGCAACTGGTTTTTAGGTACTTCAAATTCAAATAATCCGGAGGGGTGAACTAGGGAATCACCATTTGGATAAACGAGTTTAATGGAAGCCTCACGAGATAGAATTCGAGTTGGATCAATATCAAAATGCAACGAACTGACAATCAGAGTTGGTTTGTTCTTGTATTTAAAAATGAGTGTTGCGGGATTTCCTTTCTTACCTGCACCGACTACTCTACTGCCTTGCAGACTAAACCCACCATCGAAATCCATAAATTCCTTTAACTCTGTTATTCGCAAGCGTTGACTGAATGATGAAAAAAGTGGCGCGCCATCTTGATCTTCCAAGCGATCTTTTGATTTATCCACCAGTGCGCCAAGAATCGGAGCGGTGAAATATGGAGTTGTCAAAGAAACCGTATCCGCTTTTAAAACCACATCGGTCATAGCAATCCGATACCCTTTTAACTCAGCAAACGTTTCTGATTTCTTGAGTCCTGCTTTCTCCCAGGTAATGGTTCCATTTCTACCGATAAACTTTTTTGTTTCATATTCAAAAATTCCACCCGTTTCTGAAACCCAAACGCTATCCTCCCCTTTTAATCCCGGTGAATACCCGAGCAATTGTCCATCCGAACAGATGATCTTCAACTTTTTCTCCGTATTCCATTGCATGTCGCCTTTAAACACCCATACCGAGTTGTCATTTTTATGAAGCGCTTTAAAGCGAAACAAGTTATATGAAAACTCAAGGAACGGACCGTAATCCTCCATGTCTTTTGCTCGAAAATCACGTTCTAATTCAACCCATGTGCTCGTAAAATCAGAAGACCATTTATTTTTTGACTGATAGACATAGGTAGCTACCATAAAATATGCTAACTGGATATCGTTGGATGACGAATACACGGCATTTGCCGCATCTACCATTCGATTAAAATTACCTTCCGAGAGACTTGAGGCATTCGCAATTACTGATGGAAAAACTTGATTTACGTTATATTCCATTTGTTCCTCAACAAACAACTTTTGAATTTCTTTGACGAATTTCTCTCGATTTTTTGAAAATGTTTGGGCGTTTAAAAGCGCATTAAAGCCGAATAAAAGGATCAGAAAACTAACATTTCTCAAGTAAAATACAAGCCCAATTTTCTTTTTCATATGTATTAATTCGTTTAAATCCGATCGCTTTAGCCTCTTCTTCTAAGGCATGAACATCCGATGTGAAAAATCCACTTAACAATAACAAGCCCTTCGTGGAGAGTGCCTCAAAATAGGAATTCAGATGGCGAATCAGCACGTTTCTATTTATGTTAGCGAGAATAACATCAAATCCTACTTCAGTTACAACATCGATATCCCCTTCGCGGGCTTGGATCCTTGAGCACTGATTTCTTACTATATTTTCAATGGTATTTTCTACCGACCAAGATTCAATATCAACGGCTAAAATATGACGTGCACCTAATTGCTCTGCATTTATAGCTAATATTCCTGTCCCCGTCCCCATATCCAACACAGTCTTGTTGGCCAATTCCATGTGCTCCATCGCTTGACACATCATAAACGTAGTTTGATGGTGGCCTGTCCCAAAGGACATTTTAGGCTCTATTTCAATGACTCTTCCCTTTCGGAATTCAGCCCCATGAAACGGTGCAACAATGGAAAGATGATCTAACAAAACCGGTTCAAAACTATCTTCCCAAACTTGATTCCAATTTTGACCAGGTATTTCAGTATGTTCGAATCTAACATCGACTCCCTGTAAAATCAAGGGGTTAAGGAGCGTTTCAACAGCAGCATAATCAAATTCCGATGCAGGGATGTACGCCTTAACTGCTTCTCCTTCTTCAAGAAAACTCTCAAAACCGATATCGGATAACCACAGGGTAACAATTTCATTGGATGGGTGAAAGGGAACAAACGTCATTTTCAATTCAATGTAATCTATCATATGCTATCGATTATTTCTTTGAATGAATCAAACTCTAAGGACGCCCCACCAACTAAGCCTCCATCTACATTAGGTAATTGAAAAATTGATTTCGCATTCGTCGCATTGCAACTTCCTCCGTAAACTATACGAATCGTATCGGTGCTGTCTTGGTCAAAATATTGCGAACATAGCGCTCGAATTGCCGAATGCATTTCTTCTATTTCTAACAGAGAAGGTACCTTTCCTGTACCAATCGCCCAAATCGGCTCATAAGCAATAACCAATAAGGGACAATGCGCTTGATTTAATTGGCTAAGTAAAGGTTTCAATTGATGCTCAACAAAGGGTATAGCGGAACCATTCGAGCGGATTTCATCGCTTTCACCGCAACAGAAAAATACTTGAATCCCTAGTGATAAGGCCGTTAGTGCCTTAGAACACAAAAAATCAGTATCCTCTCCAAAATGCAACCTTCGCTCAGAGTGACCAACAAGCACACTGTTAATATTAAGGTCTTTAAGCTGCATCAAGGATGTTTCTCCGGTGAATGCACCGAACATATCTGGGGCGTAAACATTTTGAGCACCAAGGGCAACACCATCCATTTTAGATAGCAATGCCAAATAAGGCTGCGGAGGAAAGACAACTAAGTCAACAGTCGACTCAATTTCGTTTAGTGACGACACCTTGGTATAGAGCTGATTGGCTTCATCACACGATAAGTTCATCTTCCAATTCGCTCCAATAATCGATTTGCGCATGCTTAAAATTAGCGCAATTTTCAGTCCTACGACTTCTTATTAAGGATTTTTTTGAACTCTGCAGCGTTAAATTCCTCTTTATCAATCCCTTGGTAGAACTTCTTTGAATTTCCATTCCAAAGGTATAATACACCCGGAACTTCTTTTCCGCTTCCTAATTTTTTCCAAAAGCTGACAATATCCATC
>JBEEIV010000027.1:0-3291 GCA_041169645.1 Bacteroidota bacterium | reverse complement strand
TTATCCGATATGCGGAAGCAAAGGCGGAGGGATTGGTGGATAAAGTATACGTGACCGGTTGTTTGTCGGAACGCTACAAAGACGACCTAGAAAAGGAAATTCCAGAAGTTGACGCGTATTTCGGTACTCGTGATTTGCCTCGTTTGTTGAAAACACTTAAAGCCGATTATAAACATGAATTGGTAGGAGAGCGCCTTTTGACTACGCCAAATCATTACGCTTATTTCAAAATTGCGGAGGGATGTGACCGTCCGTGTTCGTTTTGTGCCATCCCTATTATGCGCGGAAATCACTTGTCAACACCAATAGAAGACCTTGTTTTGCAAGCTAAAGGACTCGCAGCAAAAGGCGTGAAAGAACTCATGTTGATTGCCCAAGACCTCACGTATTATGGATTAGACCTCTACAAAAAAAGAGCACTTTCTGATTTAATCAAACGCCTATCGGATGTAGAAGGAATCGAGTGGATTCGTCTACACTACGCGTATCCTTCAGGTTTTCCGATGGATGTTTTGGATGTGATGAACGAGCGCGACAATGTATGTAAATACTTGGATATGCCTTTGCAGCATGGTTCAACGAAAATTCTTCAGGCCATGCGCCGCGGTATTACTCGGGAAAAAACGGAAGAATTGATTCAAACGATTCGACAAAAAGTTCCTGGAATTGCATTGAGAACAACACTCATCGCTGGTTATCCGGGCGAAACCGCAGCAGATTTTAAGGAAATGTATGAATTTGTAGAGCGAAGTCGCTTTGATCGCTTGGGGATTTTTACCTATTCACACGAGGAAAATACGCACGCTTATAACTTCACGGACGATGTCTCCGCCAAAACGAAGAAAAAACGTGCTGATGAAATCATGGAGTTACAGTCTGGAATCAGTTATGAGTTGAATCAACAGAAAATCGGTAAGGAATTCAAAGTGCTGTTTGATCGGGTAGAGGGAGATTATTTTATCGGTCGCACAGAATTTGACTCACCGGAAGTGGATAATGAAGTGCTGCTAAAAAAATCGGATGCATTTGTTCGATTGGGAGATTTTGAACGTATTCTGATTACGAGTGCCGATCACTATGATTTGTACGGTCAAGTCATTCATTCTTAACACGAATTTACCATGAAGTTCTACCTTCCACTTTTGATATCTTTAGCATGCATTGTTTCGTGTAATACGGATCGCACAGCTGAAATTGGAAGGTTGGATTCCGTTTCTGATACCTTTGGTGAAGCACAATTGTCTTTCAAAGAAAGGGATGTTCAATTGGAAAGTATACACCTGTCACATCCAAGCTTTAAACCTGGGAAATTCAATGATTTAATGAGTCACCTCATTATGCACGATACTATTGGCGTATTTTGTACGGAACAAGAGCAGTTGGATGTGCGATACATCGTGCAGCATTACAGTAAATCGTTGCTGTGTATGAAAAAAGAAGTCCGTGTGAAATGTCCCATGGGAAACAAATTTTTTCAAATCAATGAAAATCAAACGTATTTATTAAAGAAAGATTCCATCTATCAAGTGAAATTCACGGCACATGCCGATTTTAAAAAGCAATTAGGGAACCGACTAACGGGGAGAAAGCTGCGTTTATGCACAACTCCCAATATGGAGCAACTTCAATTTATGATTGTCAAAGGGAAACCACATGTATTTGTTTCTTATTCCTACCCGTTGTGCGATACGTTGATGGCATTCGAATTTAAAAATAACACCTTGAAGGTGCAATCTCTTGAAAGGGTGAAATTGAACTAGTTTTAGTTCGATTCGTTTTGTTGTCCTGTATTTTCCTGATACAGTTTTGACACAGCATCTGATTTTTTCATTTGTCTACGGATGAAACCGAATATGAGCACTCCAATGAGAAACAAGACGATGTGTAAAACAGTAAAAGCGGAAATAATCAGTGCAATAAATCCGAAAGGATGTGGTCCATTCATTTCCCAATAGGCATACACAAAGTACGAAAGAAATACAATGCAGTGAAAGAACTTCCAAAAAGGTGTTGATTTCACGAAAAGCATGACCAAAGCGAAAATGGTGCCGGAAGTCCAGAAAAACAGCATGTCTTCATTCATGTATTAAAATTAACATTTATTTCGTCTCGCATGATTGGAGCCGTTTGAATTATTGAAGTGCCATAAAATGCGTATCTTCGCCAAAACTTCGATATGCGCGTATATTTAGATAATGCGGCTACAACACCAGTTGCTCCGGAAGTGGTGGATGCCATGATTCCGGTTTTAAGAGAGGCTTTCGGTAATCCTTCCTCAACGCATTCATTCGGAAGAAATGCAAAAGCGTTACTAGAGACTTCGCGTCGATCGGTTGCCAAACACTTAAATTGTGCTCCCTCTGAACTTATTTTTACTTCTGGTGGAACCGAAGCGGATAACATGGCGATTCATTCAGCCGTGACGCAATTAGGTGTAAAACGCATCATCACTAGCGCTATTGAGCATCATGCGGTCGGACACACGGCGGATGCGATATCCGAACACGAACACATTGAATTGAGTTTGGTGCGTTTGGATTCAAAAGGTAACGTCGATATGAACCATTTGGAAACGTTATTGAAAGAAGAAAAACCAACTTTGGTTTCATTGATGCATGCAAATAATGAAATTGCAACGATGATTCCACTGAAAAACGTTGCACGACTTTGCCGACAGTATAACGCCTATTTTCACTCAGATACGGTGCAAACAATGGCACATTTTGCCTTTGATTTAGCTGACCTTGACATCGATTTTATTACCTGTGCGGCACATAAATTCCATGGGCCAAAAGGAATCGGATTTTTATATGCGAACAAGAAAACCAAAGTTTCTTCGTTTATTCACGGTGGAGCTCAAGAAAGGGGTTTGCGTGGTGGAACAGAAAACTTGGCGGGAATTGTGGGACTTTCAAAAGCGATGGATTTAGCATATGCTGACCTGAATGAACATCAGAAACATGTTTTTGGACTAAAGGCTTACATGATGGAACAGTTAAAAAATACGTTTCCAACAGTTTCCTTTCACGGTGAAACGGATTTTGATAAAGCACTTTACACCGTGTTGAATGTTTGTCTTCCTGCAACCAACAAAACGAGCATGCTCTTGTTTACCTTGGATTTGAAAGGTGTTGCAGTTAGCGGAGGAAGCGCTTGTACTTCCGGAGCAACGAAAGGCTCACATGTGTTGGAAGGAATCCAAGCTGATATGAGTCGACCAAACGTACGCTTTTCCTTTTCCCGCTACACAACCAAAGAAGAAATCGATTACGCTTTGTTACAGTTGAAACA